>NZ_JBVVPQ010000023.1:104873-109905 GCF_055811695.1 Bradyrhizobium sp. MI1.3
CCTCGAAGACGCCTTCCATGCCATGGTCGCGCGGTCGCGGGCCGAGCCGGCGCCCCGCCCCCCCCCCCCGGGGGGCCGGGCCGCCCCGGGGGGGGGGGGGGGGGGCCCCCACCCGGGGGGGGTGTGGGGCGGTGGGGGCCTCCTTTACCAAACTCGGAGGCCGCAACATTTCGAAACCGGTCTCGATCAGTTCGAGTTGGTCTGCCCGCCCGGGCGCAGCTTGGTGCGCGAGTGCGTCTGCTTCGGCTGGAAGGCCAGCGCGTCTGTCGACGTCTTCGCGCCGCCGCTCTGCGAGCACGAGCCGCCGATGCCGCCGGCCGCCGCCCGGCAGGCCTCCATCGTCGGATATCCGCAGCCATGCGCGGCCTGGGCGCCATTGGTGATGCAGTAGTCTTCTGCCTGGGCAGCCGGCGCGGTCATCATGAGAAACGCAGATGCAAACAGCGTCGCAGCGGATGCGACGAACGTCTTCGAGATCGAGGTCATGTTGTCTTTTCCTGCTTCAGGGTCCCACAAAAGAGGCCTCGGCATGCGATGCAGGCTGAGGTTCACACCTCGCATGTAGGCCGGCGCCAGGAACCGGCAATCACGGCTCGGCGCATTGCAGGACTTCCCAAATCACATGTCACAGTTAGGTGAGTTACTTATCTTTTTATCCGCCTTATCCGAACTTCTATCCCAGCAAGGGAATAACCCCCGCGCCTTCAGACGTTTGGATGTCGTTGTGCGAGCTACGTTCTGGGACAGTTGCCGCCGAACTATCCTGCCGCCGCGATCTTCTGCAACGGCAGCGGCACGTCCTTCGCTACGCCCAGCACCGGGAAGCTGCGGACGTTCTTCACGTTCGGCATCGCGGCTAAATGCAGGAGCTGCTGGCGCATGCTCTCGACGCTCGGCGCCACGCATTTGAGAAGATAGTCGGTGTCGCCCGAAATCCGCCAGCACTGCTGGATGCGCGGGATCGCGGCGATCGAGCTCTCGAACGCCGCCAGCACCGGCTGGGCCTGGCTGCCGAGCTGGATCGAGACGAACGACACCACCTCGTAGCCGAGCAGCCGCTCGTCGATGACGGCGCGCACCGCCCGGATCACGCCGCGGCTGAACAGCGATTTCAACCGCCTGACGCAGTTGGGCCCGGACACCCCGACGCGCAGCGCCAGCTCATTGTTGCGAACCCGCCCGTCCTGCTGCAACTCGGAGAGTATTTTCAGATCGACGCCGTCGAGCTGGTCACGCCCGGCCATACCCCCACCTCGCCATGAGCCTGTCTTGCGCGGCAGCGAAGCACGGAGCGGAATGGCTGCCAAGGGCAGGACGATGGGAAGAACCCGCGTGGTTGCCCGGGCTTATTCCGGCCAGCCGCGGGCTTTCACGCGGGGCTAAAAACAAGGATGCCCGGGACCCGGCTCCACCAAGGCTTCGCAGGGCATTCGGTGTTGGGCCGGCGAAGCTTCAGCGAAGACGGCAAGCCCGGGCATGACCAGAGTCTCGACGCGTGGCCCGCCCTCAATGCGTCCAAGGCTCGCCGCGGCGGAACGAGAAATTGTCGGCATAGGCGACCGGACGGCGCACCGATTCCTTTGGCTCGATCACCTGGTAGGCGATGCCCTTGCGCTCGCAATAGGCGACCGCCTCTTCCTTGCTGTGGAAGTGCAGCGTGATCTGCTGCTTCATGTCGCCGGACGAGGTCCAGCCCATCAGCGGCTCGACCGCGCGCGGCTGCTCGGGCTCATAGTCGAGCTGCCATTCCTTGGTTTTGGACCGGCCGGATTGCATCGCGTTCTTGGCGGGCTTGAAAATGCGTGCGGTCATGGATGGTCCGGGCCTCTTGTTCGTCTTTTCGTTCGATTTCGATGCGGCACGGTAGCAGTTGGTGGAAACCGCGGGCATAGTATAGAGACACCTTTAGGGAACTGATCCGTGATTCCGGCCCCCGGGATGCCTCGCCGACGGGTATAATCATTATGCTGCATCGTGACAATTGCGTACCCGCCTTCCGCGCCGGGATCTCGCCCGGCGGCCCTGCTTCGTTGACGCCCACCTGTCCGTCCCCTCCGAAAGCTCCCGTCGCATGTCCTTCCTGAACATCAACGCCACGCTCCCCGAAAAGGGCCGTGACCTCAGGCTCGACCTGTTTCGCGGTATTGCGAACTGGGCCATCTTCCTCGACCATATCCCCGACAACGTGGTGAACTGGATCACCACCCGCAATTACGGCTTTTCCGACGCCGCCGATCTGTTCGTCTTCATCTCCGGCTACACCGCCTCCTTCGTCTATGCACGGATGATGCTCGAGCGCGGCTTCCTGGTCGGCGCCACGAGGCTGACCAAGCGGGTCTGGCAGCTCTACGTCGCCCATATCATCCTGTTCGTGATCTACATCGCCTCGATCAGCTATCTGGCGCTGCGCTTCGGCGATTCCGAGATGATCAACGAGTTCAACGTCGCCGGCCTGGTCGACAATGCCACCGAGACGCTGCGCCAGGGCCTGTTCCTGCGCTTCAAGCCGCTCAATCTCGACGTGCTGCCACTCTACATTGTGCTGATGGGGCTGTTTCCGCCGGTGCTGTGGTTCATGCTGCGCAAGCCGGACCTGACGATGGCATTGTCCATCGTGCTTTGGCTGACCGCGCGCCATTTCGGCTTGAACCTGAACGCCTATCCGGCCGGACAGTGGTACTTCAACCCGTATTGCTGGCAGGTGCTGTTCGTGTTCGGCGCCTGGTGCGCAATGGGCGGCGCGCGGCGCTCGATGGCGCTGATCAATGCGCCGGTCACGCTCTGGCTCTGTCTCGGTTACATGCTGTTTGCGCTGGTCATGACCATGGCTGGCCGTTTCCCGACCCTCGGCGGCATGTTCCCGGAATGGCTGTTCTCGGCGTTCAACCCGAACGACAAGACCAACCTTGCGCCCTACCGCTTCATCCACTTCGTCGTGATCGTGATCCTGGTGATCCGCTTCGTGCCGAAGGACTGGCCGGGCCTGGAATGGAAAGGGTTCGATCCCATCATCGTATGCGGCCAGCAGTCGCTCGCCGTGTTCTGCGTCGGCGTGTTCCTGTCCTTCGTCGGTCATTTCGAGCTGTCGATGAGCTCGGGCTCGCTGTTCGCGCAGATCTTCGTCAGCGTCGCCGGCATCGCGATCATGACGACAGTGGCCTATTACATCTCCTGGTCGAAGAGGCAGGACAAGCCGCTGAAGCCGCCGCCGCCCAAGCCTGCCGCGGCAAAGGCCGCTTGAGGGGGCAGCGATACCGCGCCGGACGACAGCGACGCCGCTTCAGGCTGCCGCTTCGCTGTCGTACTCGGTGAATTTCTAGTAGATCCAGTCGCGGCCGTCGTGGCGGCGCCAGACCTTGCCGTAAACCAGCTGCCCGTTGATCGAGCGGCGCGGCACGAACACGGTCCAGAGATGCCAGATCTCGGTCCAGCTCGCCTGCGGACCGATGGTTCGGACGTTGCGATCGAAAGACATGATGCAGAACTCACAGGATACGAGCACTGCGACGAACTGTGATATCATGTGAGCACGAATTTCAGGCAGCCGTCGCGAGCCGGACCGATCTGATAACAGTCACGAAGACGGCCGCAACAACCGCTCGTCCTTAACCTAACCGATCAACCTTACTTCCTGTGCGCGCGCGGCAAGACCGGTTGAAAGCGGTCGCCGATTTTCCTAGACTGTGTGTGATTTGAGAATGAGCGCGTCGTTTTGAGGACGTGCGGTTATTTCCAGGCTGACGCAAATTTTTGAAAACTATTAATGGGCGGGGGCCACCACGATGAATTTGCAATGTGCATGTGTGCGCTTGGCGCTGCGTTCGACGCCGCCTGCTCTGCCCGCGAAGACGCCGGAGCAAGACCCGCGGAAGGCCGCCAACGACAATCAGCTGGCCTGGCCGTTCCTGCCGTTTCCGTTCGGCTGGTACGCGACGAACTGATGGTCGGAAAAGCGTAACGCCGCGCAAGCGGAATATCATCGCTTGGCGGCGCCCGTTAGGCATTGGGCGCTGAAATCCCCCAACACCTATACGTGCATGGCGACGACAAAAGGTTCGACAAAGTTTTACGATTTCCGCACCGCCCGATCTGCCCAATGGCTTGAAAAATCGCGCAGAAGTCGCGTTGGGCAGGGAATGAGCGCCGAGGGTTTGGAGGGCTTTGGCAGCTCCGGGCATCGGCACTGAACGCGCACCATGCTCGGCTGCTGCGCTCTCGCCTGGATCGCCTGGCGCCTCGCCGACGGGCTGTTGTTCTCTGGTGCGGTTCCGACCCACCTCCGGACTGGTCGGGGCAGCTGGATTCGAACCAACGACCTGCAGTACCCAAAACATACCAGCTAGTCCCTCACCCACCATCCGGCACCATCCCAGGCCTCAGTCGCGGCCTTGAAATCGCCCGCTCCCTCACCTCGTGCCATCCATCACCTGCTGTGATTGGCGCCGCGGTGCTTCCCCCGTGCTTCCCGGAGGACAAATGAGCGGTCAAACCATCACCAAAACTCTCGTCGACGGCCTCGAAAAGCAGGCGTCCGAATACACGGTATGGGACGCCAAGCTTCCCGGGTTCGGGGTGCGCGTCCGACCGACTGGGGCCAAGTCATTCATCGTCGTTTACCGGGCCGGAACCGGCCGGACCGCGCCCGTTCGCCGGCTCACCCTGGCGGCCGTGGGCAAGATTGCCCCGGAGGCCGCTCGAACCCAAGCCAAGATCCTGCTGGGAACCGTGGCAAACGGCGCCGACCCCGCTGCGGAGAAGCGCGCGAATCGCCCCAAGCGGGAGCGCCTGACATTCGATGAACTGGCCCAGCTCTACCTAGACCAATACGCGAAGGTCCGAAAATCGTCCTGGAAGAACGATGAGGGGTACTTGAAGAAGCCCCGGGCGAAGTGGAAGCGCCGAATCGCCTCCGAAATTACCGACGACGATGAGCGACCCGAGACATAGGTGACAGTTCGTACCGGACACATGGGTTACACTTTCCGCTTTTGTTCTGCGGGAGGTGTAGATGCCGTGGAAAGCGAGTTCGGTA
>NZ_JBVVPQ010000024.1:0-94309 GCF_055811695.1 Bradyrhizobium sp. MI1.3
ACGACCTATCGCCCCCGTCAGTCCTGTTGCATCGACGTCAGCAAGACACTGAGAGTCGGTGCAGACTGTCAAGATAACGCAACCAGCTCCTCGAAGGCATACTTCTTGGTACCGTAGCTGCCTGACAGGTCACGGTTCAGACGCGACGGATGACCGCTGGCATGCGCCAGCTCGTGGAGAGCCGTTCGATGCCAATTGATTGGTTCAAAATAGGCCTGCGGAGGCGGCACCTGCACATAATCTTCCGTCGGCATATAGAAGGCACGGTTGCCGCCGATGCGGAAGTCGATGCCGGTCGCCTTGATCAGGTATTCGACCTGCGGCTCGATCAGGCCCGGCGGCGGGGGCGGCGCCGTCGTCGCGATCTCTGGAGGCAAGCCGCCGCATTGATCACAGTTGAAGACCGTAAAATGCTTGAGGAACGGTATGGCCTGCGCTTCCTCGCCGGTCTCATGTGCGCGGCGCTTTTCGCAGGCTGGCACGAAGCGGTCGGCATAGACGACGGTCGTGCCGCGCTCGCCCTTGCGGACGTGACCACCGAGCGACAGCGCCTGGCGGAAGGTAAGCCAGCTCTGCCCTTTAAATCCCTGTTCGGTCGCAGCACCCCATAGAATTAAAATGTTTATGCCGTTGTATTGGCGGCCGGACGCCGCACTCTTCGGCAAGGCCAGAGGCCCCTTCACCGCCGCGGTGCCCCAAGGCTGCACCCACGGCATTCGGCCAGCCTCCAACTCGGCGATGATCTTGTTGGTGATGTCGTCATAAAGGTTGGCCCGGTCCTGACCGATGCGCGCGTGAGGATAATGTCTGGACATCGCGGGTCTCCGCGACGGGGACCGCGAGCCTCTCTCGCAGCCTGTAACCCGTCATGGCAAAACCCGGCCGATACTCTGACTCTCTCCTCCTACTTGAGAGAATGCGAAATCTGTAGCGCAGCCCGCCTTCCATCGGATCTTCATGCGAATTGAGTTGAGCTACCGGGGCCGCAGGCCCCACGAGGCGTGCGCCAGGGGCGCATCGCCTCAACGGAAAATGGCACCCGGAGAGCGTGAGCATAGCGACCCGAAGGGGCACGCGGGTCCGAGTGCAGCGACGAGACCGGTTCAATAGCGGCACCCGGGAACGGGGCAGTGATAGCGGTCGCCGCAAGGCGAGCCCCTTTTCCGAGTGCCCCCGGCGAGGAGCTCCGCTATCCCTGCGCGAGGGATCGAATCCGGATGGCCGAGACGCAGCGCGGCTCGGTTCACAAGAGCCCGTTGCGGCGCAGCCGCACGCGCGCAAACGGGAGAACTCGCCAGGGCTTGACCAGAGGACCTCGTTTCGTCGCTTGAATTCGTCCGCGCGCAGAAAAGTCTCTTAGTCCCTATTTACCGATCCCGGCGCAGTTCGGGTTGCATTCCGCCTTGCATCGTCCATCCGGTTCAAGCGCATCACGAGAGGCCTGCAGCTCACGGATATCTGCAACTATTCAGTCCCTATACATGAGCAATAATTGAACCACTCGAGCAATGGACGGCCAACAGTACTCAGCCCCCCGCGATCATAGCCTGCTGTGTTCAACCCGCACGTTCAAATTCCGACGCTCGAAAGCGATCCGAAGGCTTCGATACAAGTCTCCCATCGGACCTGTCGGATTGACTATTGATCTATCATCCAAAGCAGTTGCCTGCCTGCTACCGGCCCCTGCCAACGGAGCGCCGCAACTGTTCCCCTTTTCTTTCGCGAGCGACATTGGCGTTCTTGGAGAACTACACACCGAAGGCTTCCTTTTCGCGCGCCAATCCAGCCTTTTCCCGCCCGGCCGCGCTTCGCAGTAGAGGTGCAAACTCTTTGGCCGTAACACTCCGCTTAATCCGCGATCCGAACTCTCGCTCCCCGACCAGGGGCGAAGAGCAATCTGGATCGATCAGATCCCGTCTCGTTCGTCAGTGAAATCAGCACATGTTACACCACGGGCATTCAGCAGTCAGATCAAACCGCTTAGGCTCGCCGCGCACCGCACTACCTGCCCGCTACCCTCTCGCTAGAACCTGGCCCACGATGATGAGGGCGGACATGGCCGCCGCCTACCTTGACTTTGTAGACACGAGCGAACTCATGCGCGCGATCAGCCGAGGAGACGCACCCCCACCAATCGGCTTTCGCGGAACAGGGCGCCTGCGCCAGCCAGTTTGGTCGAAGGCGACTATGGATCACTTCGCAGCGTCGATCGGAAAAGGAGATCTTAAGCAGGGGGAAGATCTTTTATGCCTGGTGTGATATCGCTTGGGAAGGCACCGCGTCTACCTCGGTATTGTCGCCGCAAAATATTGGCGAAGAATAAAATAGCCTACTACTTTGAACCCCCAACCTGGTCTCGTCGACAGGGCTGCGATTTAAACCCTGAAGCTCTGGGCTGCGATTACGCAAGTGCCGTCGAGCGGGTAGAGAAAGTTCTGTTGCCGGCGTTCGACAGTTGGCACTCACGAGGTCTAAGCGACATCGTGCCGGCGACTATCGAACCCGGCACGTTCGATTGGCTCGTCGGCGTCTTCCAAGCTCACCAGAAGTGGACAGAAATCGAAAGCACTACACAGCGGCACTACACAAAAAGCCTCGCACTGTTTGCCAATCACGAGCTGAAAGATGGAAGTCGCGTTGGGTCTAAACAGTTGTCCGATTTCACCAAAGCGTTCGTCGACGCAGTTTATCGAAAATTATTGTCCGTGACGAAAGTCGATAACAGTGGAGAGGTCGTCGTTCGCGAGCGCCGTCGCTATGTAAATATGGCTATGGCGTCCTGCCGCCGGGCTTGGTTCGTTGGTCAGCGTGCTCAAGAAAGGATCGTACCAGCGACCAATCCGTTTTCCCGGATGGGATTGAAATCTCATCCGCCCGGGCGGCCGATAGAGCCCACACCGACCGCAACTTGGGATGAACTCGTCGCGTTCAGAGCTGCCGCGAAAAAGCTTGATTACCGCTCGATCGCAACAGCTGCTTTATTGTCGTGGGAGTGGCTGCAACGAGAGCAGCACGTCTTTGGCGCCTTCGACATTTCGCATTATCGCCCCAGCGAGCGGCCAAATAGCGTCAGAATCGTGCATCCGAAGAATGGAGAGGAGGCCTGGTGGCCCCTAACGGACGAAACTGGCGCCCCTCTCTTCCCTGAACTTATGGAGGAACTTGACGAGATCAAAAGGACCACCCTCTCCGGCCTGGTATTCCGGCGTGACCATGCGCATCGTCAGTCGGCAATCCCGCTACCATGGATTACCCCGCGCAAGGATCTCCGCTATCTACGTAGCGTGGTAAAAACAATTATCACAGAGGCTGGCCTACGTCAGGAGCTTTCTTTTCGGTCCTTCCGACACGGAGGATTTACTGAAGGCGCCGACAGCGATCTCACGGATGCAGAGTTGCGCGCGGCTGGCCGTCATAGATCAAGTCGCCAACTGCCAACCTACGCCAAGCGTACTGGCAGGCAGTTGATCATTGCCACAAAAAAGCGTCGCGAGGAGCGGACAAGATCTCTTCTTATTCGGCTAAACGCCAATCTCTCCTCGGAATAAAGGCACGTCGATCGACGGCCGCGCCCACGAATGCGCTGAAAGGATCGCCTATTTTCCCGTCCACACCGGCTTGCGCTTCTCGCTGAACGCTTTCAGCCCTTCCTTGGCGTCCTCGGTCATCGCGAGCAGCGCGATCTGGCTTTCGGTGTAGGCGATGCTCTCGTCGAACGACATCGAGGCGATGGCACGCATCGCGTATTTGCCGCGCCGGATCGCGGTCGGGGATTTATCGACGATTCGACCGATCAGCCAGTCGACCTTGGCATCCAGTTCGGCCGCGGGCACGATGTAATTGAGCAAGCCCGCTGCCAGCGCCGCTTTCGCGTCGAACGGCTCGCCGGTCAGCGCCCATTCGTTAACGAGGCGCGGCGGGGCGATGGACTGCAACAGGCTCAACACCTGCATCGGGAACACGCCGACCTTGACTTCCGGCAGACCGAAGATGACGTGATCGGCGGCGACGGCCATGTCGGTCATGCAGAGCAGACCCATGCCGCCGGCCATGCAAACCCCGCCAACGCGCGCAATCGCGGGCTTGGTCGCGTTCTGCGACAAGCGCAACAAATCGGCATAGTCGACATTCGGCTTCGAATGATCCATCGCGAAAGCCGCGCCGGAGTTCTGCAGGTCCGCACCGGCGCAGAACGCCTTGTCGCCCGCGCCCGTCAGCACGATGACACGGACATCCTTGTCGTCATGCGCGTCGCGATAGCCGCGCGCGATGCCGGCGATGACCTCGCCATTCAGCGCGTTTCGTTTCTCGGGACGGTTGATGGTGATCCAGAGCGCCTGGCCGCGCTTCTCGGTGATCACCGCTGTGGTGTCGGTCATGGTACGCTCGCTTCCTTGGGCTCCCGTTTAGCGGCCCATTTGCGGCAGCTCGGGCCGAAGGTGCAAGGGCAATCTGCGGTACGGCGCCGCTTTAGCGCCTCGACACAAACTTGAAGGCGATCGAAGCGCAGGCTCAGGCCGCGACCGCTTTCCTGATCCAGACCTTGTTGTCGTGGAATGCGGCGCCGCCAATCGGCGCAATGGTGTCCGCGCCCGTCAGCATGTTGATGCCGCGGTCACCGATATGGTTCTTGTTGGGATGAACGGACTCCGCGATCAGCACGCCGCGCCGCACGCCCTCGAACAGCGTGGCGATCAGCGTGGTCTCGCCGCGGGTGTTGCCGAGCGTCACGGCATCGCCATGGGCGATGTCGAGCGCGGCCGCATCCAGGGGATGGATCATCACGCTCGCCTTGCCCTCACGCGCCTGGGAGGACGGCGTCTCGTTGAACGTGGTGTTGAGGAAGCTGCGCGACGGGCTCGTCGCAAGCCGGAACGGATGGGCCTGGTCGGGATGCTCGATCACCGCCCAATGGTCCGGCAGCGACGGCATCTTGTCGAAGTCCCCCATCTTCTGGCCGAACGGCGGATGCGCCCAATCGGCTTTGAAATGGAATTTCCTGTCGGCATGGGCGAAGCCGTCGAGATAATGCGACGTGCGGAAGTCCGGCTGCAGGTCACGCCAGAGATCGGCTTCGAGGCCGCCAAGGTCGCCGTGGTCGCTGAGCTTCAGCGTCGCGTCGATCAATTCACGCGGGGTCAGCTCGAACCCCGGATGCCTGGCGCCAAGCCGCGGCGCCAGCGCCTGCAGGACCTCGTGATTGGAGCGGCATTCGCCGGGCGGGTCGATCAGCTTCGGCCCGACCGAGATGTGCTGGTGGCCGCCGCCGTAATAGAGATCGTCATGTTCCATGAACATCGTCGCCGGCAGCACGATGTCGGCCATCTCGGCGGTCTCGGTCATGAACTGCTCGTGCACCGCGACGAACAGATCCTCGCGCGCAAAACCCTGGCGCACGAGAGCCTGTTCCGGCGCAACGGTCATCGGGTTTGTGTTCTGGATCAGCAGCGCCTTGACTGGACCCTTGCCGTGCAGGGCCTTGGCATCGCCGGTGAGAATGCGGCCGATCTGCGACTGGTCGAGCGCGCGGATAGTTGGGTCGATGGCGTCGTGGCCTTCGATGATGGATTCGTTGAAGTGCCACAGCGCGTAATTGTTGAAGAAGGCGCCGCCGCCTTCATATTGCCAGGCGCCGGTCACCGCCGGAATGCAGTTCGCGGCATGCATCTGCGCCGCGCCGTTGCGCGATCGGGTGAAGCCGTAGCCGAGCCGGAAGAAAGACCGCTTGGTCTCGCCAACCAATTTGGCAAAGGCCTCGATCTCCGCCACCGGCACGCCTGAGATCGCGGACGCCCATTCGGGGTTGCGCGTCTTCAGATGCGCCTCGAGCTCATCAGGGCAATCGGTGTACTTGTCCATATAGGCGCGGTCGGCATAGCCGTCGCGGAACAGGACGTGCATGACGCCGCAGGCGAACGCGCCGTCGGTGCCGGGCCGCAGGATGATCTTGATATCCGCCTGCTTCATGGTCTCGTTGTTGTAGATGTCGACGGCCGCGATCTTGGCGCCGCGCTCCTTGCGCGCACGGGCGGCGTGCGTCATCACGTTGACCTGGGTGTTGACGGGGTTGGTGCCCCAGATCACCACGAGATCGGAGAGCGCCATCTCGCGCGGATCGACGCCGGCGATCTTGCCGGTGCCGATCGCGAACCCGATGCGCCCGACATTGGCGCAGATGGTCTGATAGAACCGCGAATATCTCTTCACATGCGTGAGGCGGTTGAGGCCGTCGCGCATCACCAGCCCCATCGTGCCGGCGTAATAATAGGGCCAGATTGACTCCGCGCCGAATTCGCGCTCGGCCTGATTGAAGCGATGCCCGATCTCGTCCAGCGCCTCGTCCCAGCTGATCCGGGCGAATTGGCCGGAGCCCTTCGCACCGGTTCGGCGCAGCGGATACATCAGCCTTTCAGGATGATGGATGCGCTCGGCATAACGGGCGACCTTGGCGCAAACCACGCCGGCCGTATAGGTCTGCTTTTTCGAACCGCGGACACGGCCGATGCTGCGTCCCTCGACCACCTCGATATCGAGGGCACAGGCTGAGGGGCAATCATGCGGACAGGTCGAATGGCGGATTTCGATCTTGGCGTGCTGGTTCATGTCCAATTTGGTAACACCAAAATACCCCTCAGCCGAGGGTATTTATCCGGCAACGCCCATGCGATTTGCTCAGACCGCGTGCGCCGCCGGTTCCTGCCGCGACCGCGAAAAGCCGCGCCGCCACACCGAAAACCGCAGGATATTCCAGGCACCATCGGCCTTGTGAGGCGTCGACAGTCCGCCTCCCCTGCCGCTACAGTGCCACCAACAAGAACGACATCAGGGAGGTGGGTGTGACGGCCCGACAATTCATGCTGGCGCTGGCCGCCGGCCTGCTCTGCGCATGCTCCGCAAGCCCGTCCCTGGCGCAGGACTATCCCAACCATGCGGTCCGGATCGTCGTGCCCTTCGGCGCCGGTGGGCCGGCCGATGTCGCGGCCCGGCAGATCGGCAATGCGCTCCAGGAGAGTTTTGGCCAGCCCTTCGTGATCGAGAACCGCACCGGCGCGGGCGGCGTCATCGGCACGGTCGAAGCGGCGAAGTCGCCCGCCGACGGCTACACGCTGTTGATGATGTCCAACACCCAGACCGCGAACGAATCCCTGCTGACGCCGGACAAGCGCAAATACGAGCTGATGCGCGACCTCGCGCCGATCGCACCGGTGAACTCCTCAGATCTCGTCATCGTGGTGAACCCGCAAGTGGCAGCGAAGACACTGCAGGAGTTCATCGCGCTCGCCAAGTCGCAGCCGGGCAAACTGAACTACGCTTCCTCCGGCCAGGGCACGCCCTATCACATGGCCGGCGAGCTGTTTAAAGCCATGGCCGGCATCGACCTCGTCCACGTCCCCTACCGCAACAGTGGCGAGGCACGCAGCGGCGTGATCGGCGGGCAGGTGCAGATGATGATCGACGCGGTGCCGGCGATGGCGCCGAACATCGGCGAGAACCAGGTCCGCGCGCTCGCGACCACCGGCAAGCAGCGCTCAGCGGTGCTGCCGAACGTGCCGACCGCGATCGAGGCGGGCGTCGCAGGCTATGAAGCCACGATCTGGCTCGGCCTGATGGCTCCGGCGGGCACGCCGAAACCTGTGATCGACAAGCTCAATGCCGCTGTGAACGCAATGGTGAAGCGGCCTGACATCGTCAAGCTCTGGACTGCGCAGGGCGCGGTGCCGATGTCGATGACGCCGGAGGAATTCGACAAGTTCCTCCGCGGTGACATCGAAAAATGGGCTGACGTCGTCAAGAAGTTCGACAAGTCCTGAGGCTGTAGAGCGACAATGCCGACCATTCAATTCCAGCTCAACGGCGCCGCGGCGGCCGTGAATACCGATCCGGATCAGACGCTGCTCGATGTGCTGCGCGGCCGGCTCGGCGTCACAAGTCCGCATTTCGGCTGCGGGGCCGGCGAGTGCGGCGCCTGCCATGTCATGGTCGGTGATCGCGCGATGGCCTCCTGCGACATGCCGATGTGGTCGGTCGCGGACAAGGAGGTCGTCACGGTGGAAGGCCTCGGCACCGCGGAACAACCGCATCCGCTGCAACGTGCCTTTATCTCCGAGCAGGCGATGCAGTGCGGCTATTGCGTCTCGGGAATCCTGATCAGCGCGGCGGCGCTGCTGAAGCGCAATCCGTCGCCGACGGAGGCTGAGGTCAGAACCGCGCTTGATCGCAACCTGTGCCGCTGCGGATCGCACAACCGCATGGTCCGCGCCGTGCTGCGGGCGGCGTCGGAGATGGCGGGATCATGAGTGCGCCGTCCCCTGCCCCGACACTGCCGGTCAGCCTTGCGGCCAATCCCAAGCTGTCATCCTGGGTGAAGCTCATCGGCGAAGGCCGTGTGGCGATCTCGCCCGGCAAGGTCGAGATCGGCCAGGGCATCGTCACGGCCCTGGCACAGATTGCAGCCGACGAGCTCGACGTCGATATTGGCCGCATCGAGATGATCCGCGCCTCCACGGCGGCGAGCCCGAACGAGGGCGTTACCTCGGGCAGCCTTTCGATCCAGCAGTCGGGCCGCGCGCTGCGCCAAGTCTGTGCCGAGGTCCGCCAGCGCTTCCTCACCGCGGCATCGGAGCGTCTCGGCGTCGATGCGTCGCTGCTCGAGATCCAGGACGGCACGATCTCAGGCCCCGGCAATGTCAGGACCAGCTATTGGGAGTTGGCCGATGACATCTCGCTCGACCACGACGCCAATGCGGGCGCGACAGCGAAGATCGTCGCCAAGCGCACTGTGGCCGGACATTCGGTCCAGCGCGTTGACATTCCCGACAAGGTGTTCGCACGGCCGCGCTTTATTCATGACCATCCGCTGCCGGACTTGCTGCACGGACGCGTGCTGCGGCCGGACATCTCGGGCGCCAGGCTGATCGCGCTCGAGGAGACGGCGACGCGAACCGTTCCCGGCCTCGTCGCGATCGTCCGCGATGGCGGCTTTTCCGGCGTGGTTGCCGACAGCGAGGTAGCGGCGGAAGCGGCGCTGAAAGCCTTGCGCAAGGGCGCGACATGGTCGGCCGGCGAGCCGCTGCCCGACGAAGATGATCTGGCCGGATTCCTGAAGAGCCAACCGGTCGAGACCACCGTGATCGACGTCAGGACCACGGCGGCAACGATAAAGAAGGCTGCTCGCACCCTCCGCCGGCAATACATCCGTCCCTACATCGCGCATGCCTCGATCGCTCCATCCTGCGCGATGGCGCGATGGGACGGCGATCGTGTCCATGTCTGGACGCACAGTCAGGGCGTCTATCTGCTGCGCGCCGACCTCGCGATCGTGCTCAAGCTGCCGGCAGAAAACATCGTGGTCGAGCACATGGAAGGCGCGGGCTGCTACGGACACAACGCGGCCGACGACGTCGCGCTCGATGCCGTGCTGCTGGCGAAAGGGGCCGGCGGCCGTCCGGTGCGGGTGCAATGGTCGCGCCACGACGAGATGTCTCACGCGCCGTTCGGCGCGGCGATGGCGATCGAGATCGAGGCCGATCTCGATGCGGACAACGAGATCGTCGGTTGGCGCCATGCGATCTGGAGCAACGGCCACGCGGCGCGGCCGGGGCGCGCGGCACAGCCCGCGCTGCTCGCCGCAACCGAGATTGCGTCCCCCTACCCGCGCATGATCTCGACCAATCCGCCCGCGGCCAATGGCGGCGGCGGCGACCGCAACTCCGTTCCGCTCTACGACCTCCCGGCCTGGACGGTCACGAGCCACCGGCTGCTGACCATGCCGGTGCGGACCTCGGCGCTGCGGACGCTCGGCGCGCAAGGCAATGTGTTCGCCGTCGAGTCCCTGCTCGACGAGATCGCCGCCCTGCGCGGCGAAGACCCGATCGCGTTCCGCCTGCGTCATCTGCGCGACGAGCGCGCGAAGGACGTCATCCGGGCCGCGGCACGACGCGCGCAGTGGAAACCGCAAAGGAAGTCCGGCATTGGTCATGGCGTCGGCTTCGCCCGCTACAAGAACACCGGGGCCTATTGCGCCGCGATTGCGGAGATCGAGGGCACCGATGACATCCGCGTCAAGCGGCTGACGCTGGCGGTCGATGTCGGCGAGGCCATCAACCCGGACGGTGTCATCAACCAGATCGAGGGCGGCGCGATCCAGGCGACGAGCTGGGTGCTGAAGGAACGTGTCCGCTTCGACCGCACGCGCATCACATCGACGTCCTGGACCGACTATCCGATCCTGACCTTCAGTGAGGTGCCGGCGGTGGACGTCGAGATCGTCCAGCGGCCGGAGATCGAACCGGTCGGTGCCGGCGAGGCCGCCCATGGTCCAGTGACGGCGGCGATCGCGAATGCCGTCTACGATTGCCTCGGCGTGCGCGTGCGCGACTTGCCGATCACCCGCGACAAGATCATTGCAGCCATGGAGCTGGCATCGTGACGACAGTGAGCATTTTGAGCGGGGGCGCGGCGCAAGGCCTGGTGCGCGGCCTCAGCGATCCCTTCAAGGCACAGACCGGCTTCGGCATCGACGGCGAGTTCGGCGCGGTCGGCATCATGGCCGACAAGCTGCGCACGGGAACGGCGGCCGATCTGGTGATCCTGACGCAGGCGCTGCTTGCAAAGCTTGCCGAAGAGAAGCTCGTCAGTCCGGCCTCGATCTCGGATGTCGGGCGGGTCGAGACCGCGCTCGCGGTCCGCAGCCGCGATCCCAAGGTGACCGTGAAGACCGAGACTGACCTGCGCGAGGTGCTGCGCAGCGCCGACGCGATCTACGTCCCTGATACGAAAGCCTCGACGGCGGGACAGCACGTCGCGAAGGTGCTGGATCAGCTCGGCATCGCCTATGAGGTCGCGTCGCGCCTCAAGATCTTTCCCAACGGCGCGACCGCGATGCGGGAGCTTGCGGCGTCCACCGCCAAGCATCCGATCGGCTGCACGCAGGCGACCGAGATCATCGCAACCGACGGCATCGCGCTGTCAGGGGCGTTGCCGCCGGGCTGCGAGCTCGTGACGATGTACACGGCCGGCGTGACAACGCAGGCGGCACATCCGCAAGAGGCGGCCGCGCTGATCGCGTTGCTAACCGGTGCAGACCGCACGGATCTGCGCCAGCGCGCCGGCTTCACCGGCTAGATAGACGCCCTACGTGTGCAATTGGGTGAGACCGGTCGGTGGACCGTCGACGGCAGTCCAGCCGCCATCGACGAACAGCGTGCTGCCGCTGACATAGCTCGCGGCGTCCGAGGCGAGATAGGCGACGGCTGTCGCGACCTCGTCGGCGCTGCTCCAGCGGTTGAACACGGTGTGGCCGGCGTAGAGATTGTAGATGTCGGGACGCTGCTTGAACGGGCCCGTCAGCGCGGTCTCGGCGATGCTCGGCGCGATCGCGTTGACGCGCACGCCGGAGCGTCCAACCTCGGAGGCAAAGCCCTTCACCAGCAGGCCGATCGCAGCCTTGGTCGAGCCGTAGACGCCAAGGCCGGGCTCGATGGTCACCGCCCGCACCGAGGAGCAGGCGATGATGCTGCCGCCCTTCTGCTCGACCATGATGCGGCCGAAGGCCTGGAAGAACCAGACCGTGCCCTTGATGTTGAGGTTGAGGACGCGGTCGAGATCCTCCTCAGTGTAGTCGAGGATGGTCTTGCGGATGTTGAGCCCGGGCGTCGTCACCGCGATGTCGAGCCGCGAGAATTTCTGCATCACGATCTTGGCCAGCGCATTGACATCCGCAGCGCTCGCGGCGTCGCACCCAGCCGCCTCGGCCCAGCCGCCCTTGTCACGAATCCCGGCGGCGGTCGTTTCGGCGGCGTCAAGCGCACGATCGGCGCAGATGACCCGGGCGCCGAGCCCGGCCAGCGCCTCGGCCGACGACTTGCCGATGCCCGAGGCAGCGCCCAGCACCACGGCCGTCTTGCCGGTGAGATCGAAGAGCTTGCGATAGTCAGTCACGAATAAATTCTCCCTGCGTTGCTGCTATCCCTTGTAGCCCATCAGCAGGCGGGGCAGCCACAACGAGAACGCGGGGACGTAGGTCACGAACATCAGAGCTGCGATCAGGGCGGCGTAGAACGGCAGGATGGTGCGCATCACCGCGCCCACCGAGATGCCACCGATGGCGCAGCCTACGAACTGCGTCGTTCCGACCGGCGGGGTGTTCAGTCCCAGCGCGCAGTTGATCAGCATCAGCATGCCGAACTGCACCGGATCCATGCCCGCCTTCATTGCGATCGGCAGGAAGATGGGCGTGCAGATCAGGATGGTCGCGGCCATGTCCATGAACGTGCCCAGCACGAACAGGATGACGTTGATGAGCAGGAAGATGACCCAGGGCTGCGTCGAGACCTTGCTCATCATCTCGCCGGCGAAGTCGGCCACCTCGTAAAGTCCCATCAGATACTGGAACATGGTGGAGACGCCGATCAGCAGCAGCACCACGCCCGTGGTCTTCACCGCCTTGGCCGCAGCGCGCAGGAAGTTCGGCAAGGTCATGGTACGGTAGATGAAGAACGTCAGCAGGATCGTATAGGTGACCGCGACGGCCGCGGATTCGGTTGCCGTGAACACGCCGGACAGGATACCCGCCAGGATGATGCCGACGATCAGAAGGCCGGGCAGAGCGGCCGCGAACGAACGAAAAACCGCGGGCCAGCCCGGGAACTTGCCGGCCGGATAGCCGCGCTTCACCGCGACCGCGTAAGCGGCGACCAGCATGCACACCATCAGCACCAGTGCCGGCAGGAGGCCGGCGGCGATCAGCGCGCCGATCGAGACCTTACCGCCGGCGGCGAGCGCATAGATGATCATGTTGTGACTGGTCGGCATCAGTGCTCCGACCAGCGAAGCATGGGTGGTGACGTTGACGGCGTAGTCGGTGTCGAAACCTTCCTTCTTCATCATGGGGATCATCACGGCCCCCATCGCCGACACGTCGGCAACTGGCGAGCCGGACACGCCGCCGAACAGCGTGCAGGCGACCACGTTCGACATACCGAGCCCGCCGCGGATGTGTCCGACGAGATTCTTGGCGAGCTGCACGATCTTGTCGGCGACGCCGCCATGCAGCATCAGCTCACCGCTGAAGACGAAGAACGGGATGGCGAGGAAGGAGAAGATGTTCATCCCCGACATCATCTGCTGGAAGATGACCGCGACCGGTAGGCCTTCGTAGAGGATCGTGCAAATCGCCGACAGGCCGATCGCGAAGGCGACGGGGACGCCGAGGACCAGGAAGCCGAAGAAAGTGGCGCCGAGGATGATCAGTTCCATGAGGGGACGACCTCTTCGCCGCGCAGGAGAGCGATGATGTGCTCGATTGAAAAGGAGACGATCAGGACGCCGGAGGCGATCAGCGGCACGTAGCGGATGACCTCGGGCAGGCCGAGATTGGGAATCTTCACCGTTCCGACCGAGGCTCCGAGGATCCAGCCGTTATAGGCCATCGCGACGCCGAACCCGGCGACCAGGACGTGGATGACAAGCTCGATCTTCTCTCGCGCGTTGTCCGGCAGCATCACCAGCAAACTGTCCATGCCGATATGCCCGGCATCGCGCACGCCGACGGCGGCGCCGATCAACGTGACATACAGGATCAGAACCAACGCAAGGTTCTCCGTCCAGGTCGGGCTGGAATTGAGCACGTAGCGTCCGAACACCTGGTAGAAGACGATGGTGACGATGACGAGCAGCCCGGTCACCGACAAATACATGCCTAGCCGAGCGACAGGAGCATTGATCCGGGACAGCAGGCCGGTGGACGGGCGTCCGGCTACGTCCAGTTCGTGGTCTGCGACGTGAGGGTCTGTCATCCAAGTCTCCTTGCAAGTCTCCTTGCGGGGCCGGCGTCGCCAGTCGGCGCGCCGGACCGACGCTATGGCCTTACTTCGTGTCCTGGATACGCTTGACGAGGCTCTTCAGCTTCTCGTCACCCGCGAACTTGTC
This sequence comes from Bradyrhizobium sp. MI1.3, assembly GCF_055811695.1. Lineage (NCBI taxonomy): Bacteria > Pseudomonadati > Pseudomonadota > Alphaproteobacteria > Hyphomicrobiales > Nitrobacteraceae > Bradyrhizobium > Bradyrhizobium sp. MI1.3. Next base: position 13,930 of record NZ_JBVVPQ010000024.1, read on the forward strand.
GTACACCGGCTTCATCGCGTCGACGAACTCCGCCTTGTTGGCGATCGTCACGACTTGAACGCCGGCCGCTTCGACGGTCTTGCGGGATGCCTGCTCACGCTCGTCCCAGAGCTTGCGCATGACGGGCACCGATTCTTTGGCCGCCTTGCGGACCATCGCCTGGTCTTCCTTGCTCAGCGTGTCCCAGACCGTCTTCGACATCACGAGAACTTCGGGCGCCAGGGAGTGCTCGGTGACGTTGTAGAACTTGGCGGCCTCGAAGTGGCGCGAGGACTCGTAAGACGGCCAGTTGTTCTCGGCAGCGTCCACCAGACCGGTCTTGAGAGCGGTATAGACCTCGCCATACGGCATCGGGGTCGGATTGGCCCCAAGGCTCTGGATCATGCCGACCCACAGATCGGATTGCTGGACGCGAATTTTCAGACCCTTGACGTCCGCGAGCGACTTGATCGGTGCCTTGACGGTATAGATGGACCGGGCGCCGCTATCGTAATAGGCGAGGCCGATCAGGCCTGCGGGCGCCATGGCCGCCAGGATCTCATCGCCGATCGGGCCGTCAAGGACGGTGCGCATGTGCTGCGTGTCCCGGAAGATGAAGGGCAGGCACAACGCGATGGTTTCCGGCACGAAGTTGTTCAAGGGCGATGCGTTGATCCGCATCATGTCGAGTGCGCCGATCTTGAGCTGCTCGATGGTGTCCTTCTCGGAGCCCAGCGCACCGTTGGGGAACACCTTCACGCCGAGCTTGCCGCCGCTCGCCGCAGCGAGCTGCTTGCCCATGAACTTGACGGCCTCGACGGTCGGATAATCGGCGGGATGGATGTCGGCGGAACGGAAATCGCGTGCGGTCGCCAAGGGGGCTGAGACCGCCAGCAGAGCGGCTGTGATGACGCCGGTAAGTATCTTCATCTGGGCTTCCTCCTGAGTTGATTATGTCGTTGGGCAGATGCTGCGGGCCGCCTTGGGTCGCTCCACTTCCGGTATGAAGTCAAGCGCCATTGTCGTCCCTAGGGCGCGCGGCATTCTCTGTCCAAGCCAAATCCGGCATCGATCAATGCTAGAGTTGCATCGATGGATCAAGCCGCCTTTGGGCGGACAACCGGCTCGTAGCCCGCTTTTTCCGAAATCATCTGTCCGTCTGCCGCGGGAAGCGTTTATGCGCGTTGCTTGACGCCGCCGGTGCGGCCCCCTCAAGATGCTGCGAAACAAAACGGACCATCCCGAGGAATGCCCATGCCGCGGAAGCTGATCGACATCTCCGTGCCGCTCAGAAACGACGTGACGGCGGATCCGCCGGGCAATCACCCGACGATCCAGTACATCGATCACCAGCAGGGCCTGCCGCGGATGCTGCAGTTCTTCGACGGCCTTACGGCGCAGGACCTGCCGGACGGCCAGGGCTGGGCCGTCGAGCAGGTCTCGCTGTCGACCCATAACGGCACGCATCTCGATGCGCCCTGGCACTTCCATCCAACCATGAATCGCGGCGAGCGGTCATGGACGATCGACGAGGTGCCGCTGGAATGGTGCTTTCAGCCCGGCGTGAAGCTCGACTTCCGGCATCTCCCCGACGGCTACGTGGCGAGCGCCGACGATGTCGAGAAGGAGTTGAGGCGGATCCGGCATTCGCTGTCGCCGCTGGAGATCGTCGTCGTCAACACCGGCGCCGGCGCCAGGTTCGGTCAAGCCGACTATGTCAGCTCAGGCTGCGGCATGGGCTATGAGGCCACCATGTATCTGCTCGAACGCGGCGTGCGGCTGACCGGCACCGACGGCTGGAGCTGGGACGCGCCGTTCGTCCACACCGCGAAGAAATATGCCGAAACGAAAGACGCCGGCCTGATCTGGGAGGGCCACAAGGCGGGGCGGCACATCGGCTATTGCCATCTCGAGAAGCTGCACAATCTCGACCAGCTGCCTTCGACCGGGTTCACCGTCTCGTGCTTTCCGGTGAAGATCGAGCGGGCCTCCGCAGGCTGGACCCGCGCCGTCGCGATCATCGACAGCTAGCTGTCGAGCCCGCTCTCGGCGAGTTCGCGCAAGGCATCCATGTCGAGCACGACGATGGCGCCGTGCTCGAGGCGAACCCAATTGCGGCCCGCCCAGGCGCGCAATTGCTTGTTGATGCTCTCGCGCGTCATCCCCACCATCTCGCTGATCTCCTGCTGCGTGATGGCGAGCGTGCCGCTGCCGGAGTCGAACTTGCGCTCTTCGGTGAGGCCGAGCAGCGCGCTCGCAAGCCGGCCCGGCAGATTTTGCAGGATCACCTGCTCGACCTGCTGGCTGGTCCAGCGCAGGCGCGCGCAGAGCAGCTCGATGAACTTCATTGCGAGCGCCGGCTGGCTCTTCACGAACGGCAGGAAATCCCGGCGATCGATGATGTAGAGCTCGCAATTGGTGTTGGCGGTCGCATCGGCCGACCTGGGGGCGCCGTCGAGCACCGCGATTTCGCCGAAGATCTCTCCGGGACCGATCAGATTGAGAATGGCATTGCGGCCGTCGGGCGACGAAGAGGAAATCTTCACCGTCCCTGTGATCACGGCGAACAGATTGTTGCCGGGATCGCCCTTGGCAGCAATCGTCGCGCCGCGCTTCACCGTGGTGTGCTTGGCGTAACGGCAGAGCTGATCCAGCGCCTCCGGCTCCAGATCCGCAAAGATCGGGTGCTTGCGCAGGACCGATAATTTATTCCCCGCCGCTTGTCGGGGGTCGTCGCCGGTCTTGTCCTGAGGCACGCCACTGGGCTCCTAAGACTGCGAGGCACTGGGGTCCCTGCGTAGTCAGTGTAGCCCAGTTTTTCAACCGGAAAGCATGCTCCCTTTTTGAGGCAAACGCGGCGAAAATGCCGCGGTCAGGCGTGAAGCCGGCAGCCGAAGGATGAGCCAATGCGTCCTAGGCGATGCAGAGTTGCAAGCGCCGCACGCCGCCTTGCGTTGAGGCGCTGCCAATCGTCCCGAGTTCGCACGGCATAGCCCGCGCCGCGGGCGCCACAAAATGCGACCCTAATCTCAGGAGCTTCGACGCTTGACGTCTGACTTGAGCGGGCCCGCGCTGGTTTGCCGGTCTGCCCAGGCCAGAGCCCCGGCGAATGTGACAAAGATTGCCACGACAATGATGCTCATAAGCAACGCGTCAGCCGGCATGATGCCCTCCCCTGTGGTTTCAGGCATTATTCGGGGCACGCGGCCGAATGCATTGATCCCGATCAAAATCGAGCCGCGCTGCGTCGGAATCAGGCTGCGGCCAGGGCCTCGACCTTCGCCGGATCGAGCAGGCTGATGCCGCCATGAATGATCTCGATCACGCCGTGGCGCTCCAGCTTGGTGAAGGTGCGGCTGACGGTCTCGATGGTCAGGCCGAGGTAGTCGGCGATGTCCTGGCGGCTCATCGGAAGCGGAACCGTGTCCGATGCCCCCTTCAGCGAGACCAGCCGCTCGCGCCAGCCGAGCAGAAAGGCCGCAACCTTTTCGTCCGCCGAACGGCGGCCGAGCAGGACCATGTGGTCCCGGGCCTGGTTCAGTTCGCGAATCGCCAGCTCGTTGATCCGCCTGAGGAGGTGCAGCCGGTCCTCAATGAAACGGCCGAAGGGTGCCTTCGCGAACTGGCATACGGTCACCGCGCCGATCGCATCGGCCGAAAAATTGTGCCTGCCCGAAATATTCATCCCCAGGAAATCGCCGGGCAAGGCAAAGCCCACGATCTGCCGGCGGCCGTCGGGCAGCAGCTTGTACAGCCGCATGACGCCCTCGACGAGATTGTAGAACGAGGTCGTGATGTCCTCTTCGGAGAACACAGTCTCGCCTGAGGAAAAATGGACGCGCCGGCCGAGATGCTCGAATTCCCGAAGCTCGACCGCATCCAGCGACGAACAAACCGCTGATGCGCGGACGGCGCAATCGCTGCAAAGCTGCCAGTTCGGCTCAATCGTGACTACGGGCTTCATCGAGCGCTCCAAGCGCGGGCTGCCCATCAGGCCCATTCCGTCGCGCGGCTGCATTTTACTGCACTGCGCCAAAGCCGGTTGACCCAGATCAATTTTGGAGGGAATCCCCGCCCTATTCTTCTCCCGGACTTAACCGGGGCCACTTTACATGCTGCAAGGAACGCTGCGTCGCGGGTTGATTGGGTTGCTTCTGATGACGCCTGCCCTGGCAGCCCCGACCGCCGAACAACGCGGCAAAGTCTTTGCGCGAGCCAATTGCGCGCGCTGCCACGCGATCGACCGTGCGTCGAACAGTCCGCTCAAGATCGCACCGCCGCTGCGCGCCCTGCACCAACGCTATCCCGTCGAGAGCCTTGGGGAGGCGCTGGCCGAGGGCATCAACACCGGCCACGCCGACATGCCGGCCTTCGAGCTCAGTCCGGACCAGATCCACGATCTCCTGTCCTACCTCAAGACCCTGGAATAGCCGGCGTCACACCGCCTGCACCGTCCAGCCGATCAGCTCCTTCGCGATGCGCGTGAAGGCCGTATCGAACGCTGCGACCGCCGCGGCCGGCTCGACCTTGTCGAGCTTTTCGCTGGTGTCGAGGAGACGCGAGGCGATCACCTTGCCGTTCTTGTCGACGATCCGCGCCGACAGTCCGATCTCGACCCGTGCCTCCCCCTCCGTGGCAATGCGGAAGCGCCTGATGTCGATCAGCAGCTGATAGTCCGCCTGCCCGAGATCGGCCGTGCGCAACGGCGCGTGGGCGATGTCGTAGTTCTCGAAACTGTCGATCAGCCGCGCCTGCACCAGCTTGGGAATGCTGTCGGCCCAGAGGAAGTCCGCAAAGCCCGGATTGTCGCCGCCAGGGGCGAACAGCATGCGCTGGGTCTGGAGCATGGCGACCGCCGTCGGCTCGGGAATGGCCAGTGACGTCGAGAGCGTCTTGCCGGCCGGCCCGAGGTTCTGCGGCGTGCGCAGGTCATAGGTGACTTTCTGCGCCGGCGTTCCGCCGCCGGTCATCTTCTCCAGGCCCGCCAAAATGCCGTCGATCTTGCCTGTGTTGCGCGCAAGGCCGTCGGAGAAGGTCTTGAGATTGGCGATGGTGTCCTTCAGCGGGCCCGAATTGTCCTCCAGCACGGTGTCGACCCGCCGCAGTGCATCCCGCGCGGCCTGCGTCATGCTCTGGCCCGCACCGGCCTCGGCAATCAAGGTCGGGGGCTCGCCGGATTTGGTGACGATGACGCCTCCCTCCAGCGTCACCACCGGCACGCCGGTCAGCCCCTGAAAATCGAGCCCGACCCTACTGTCGGCGCGCACCGGCGTGGTTGAAGCAACCGATATCGTCGCATTGACAAAGCGTGGATTGTCCGGCGCAAGCCCGAGCTGGGTGACCTCGCCGACGCGGATGCCGTTGAACAGCACGCCGGCGCCGACCAGAAGACCGGGCACCGGGCCCTGGAATTGCACGTGATAGCTCGTGCGCGGCCCGATGCCGCCGGTGTTGTTCAGCCAATAGACGAAGCCGAACACCGCGAGGATCGCGGCCAGGACGAAACTGCCGATCAGCACGTAGGGAGCGCGGGTTTCCATGTCTCATCTCATCTCGTGTTGCAGCATCTGCGAGCGCTTGCCATGGAAATAGGCGCGCACCCAGGGATGCTCGGATTGCAGCAGGTCGCGCATCGGACCGATCGCCACGATCTTGCCGTCGGCAAGAGCAGCGACCCGATCGCAGACCGTTGTCAGGCTCGCCAGATCATGGGTAACCATGAAGACGGTGAAGCCGAGGGTCTTTTGCAGGGTCGCGATCAGCGCGTCGAAATCACCCGCCGCGATCGGATCGAGGCCCGAGGTCGGCTCGTCCAGGAAGAGGATCGGCGGATCGAGCGCGAGCGCGCGCGCCAGCGCGACGCGCTTGGTCATGCCGCCGGATAGCTCCGCCGGATATTTATCGGCATCCTGCGCCCGCAGCCCGACCATTTCGAGCTTGGCGATCGCGATCTCGTCCATCAGCTCCTGTGACAGGACGAGATTTTCACGAAGCGGAAATTGGATGTTCTGCCGGACCGTCAGCGAGGAGAACAGCGCGCCCTGCTGGAACAGAATCCCCCATGTCGTGGCCGCGCCCTCGGTGCGGCCGCCGATTGGCCGTCCCGTGACCTCGATGGTCCCGCCTTGGCGCGGGATGAGGCCGATGATGGTTCGCATCAGCACCGACTTGCCGCCACCCGACGCCCCCACGAGTCCGAGGATCTCACCCCGGCGCACGTCGAGCGACAGATGATCGAGCACGGTCTGCCGGCCGAAGCCGACCACGAGGTCGCGGACGCGGATCGCGAACTGCTCTTGCGATTCGCCCATGATCACATTCCGATCGAGGCGAAGAAGATCGCGAACAGGCCGTCGAGCACGATCACCAGGAAGATCGACTTGACCACCGACGTTGTGGTCTGTCGTCCCAGCGACTCGGCGCTGCCCTTCACACGCAAGCCCTCGCTGCAGGCCACGATTCCGATCACCAGGGCCATGAACGGCGCCTTCAGGATGCCCACCTCGAAATGGGTGACCGAGATCGCCTCGTGCAGCCGCGCGATGTAGATCGCCGGCGCCATGCCGCCGTAGAACTGCGCGACCAGGCCGCCGCCATAGAGTGCGGCGATCGATCCGATGAAAGCAAGGATCGGCAGCGCAATCACCAGGGCCGCAACCCGCGGCAGGATCAGGACGTGGACGGGATCGAGGCCCATGGTCGAGAGCGCATCAATCTCCTCGCGCATCTTCATCGAGCCGAGCTCGGCGGTGTAGGCGCTTCCCGAGCGGCCGGCGACCATGATGGCAACGATCAGCACCCCGAGCTCGCGCAGCACCAGGATGCCGACCATGTCGACGGTGTAGGACTCCGCGCCGAACCTGCGGAAATGGAAAAATCCCTGCTGGGCGATGATGGCGCCGATCAGGAAGGTGATCAGCACGACGATGGGGATGGCCTGCCAGCCGATGCGATAGAGCTGATAGATCAGCGATGTCAGTCGCAGCGAGCGCGGCCGGCGCAGCACGCCGATCACGGCCATGCACAACGCGCCCAGCATTTGAAGAAAGATCGTGATGTCTTCACGCGCGCCGACCGTGGACTTGCCGAGATCGTTCAGTCTGAGCAGAACCGGGTTAGGTGCAGGCGTCGGCAGCGGCGTGTGGCGGTTGACCTGACGCACCTCGTCCATCAGGCCACTGAAATGGTCGGCGACCCCGATAAATTCGGTCGATCGACCGGACGATGAAGCCCTGCGCGACAGCTTTTCCAGGACCCAGGCGCCCAGCGTGTCGAGCGCGCTGACGCCCGACATGTCCAAGGTCACGGCTCTGGATTGATCGACGTCCGCCCCGACCGACCGGGACAATGTCTCCAGCATCGACACGTTCGCGGCAATCCACGGCCCTTCCGGGCACAATTTCAGCTCTTCGCCGGAGGGCGTTGCCAGCAACAGCGGTTCGGAGTTCACGCTTCCACCTCATCGGGACAACCCGGTCCCCATTCAGCCGGTCATTCTAGGCCAGCATGTGGCAGCCGGTTTGACCTGTCTCAAGACCACGACGCGTCTGCCTCCTTGACGCAAATCAAGCGCGGTCGGACCAGTGGGTCCTAGGTTTGTTTCCATTAACGGGGAAATCAGATCCATGTTCGACAGCGACAGAATGAGCGAAGAACTGCGCGCGCTGAAGATTGACGTCACACGCTTGCTGAGCACGGCCGGCGAGGAGATGTTCGACAGTTCGAAAGACCGCGCGGAGGCGCTTGCCGATCAGATCAGGGCCGCGCTCGCCGAGCTCGGCGAGACCGTCGACGAGGAGCAGCAGCAGCTTCAGGGCCTCATTGCGGACCGCCCGATCACATCACTGGCCTCGGCCTTCGCGCTCGGCGTGGTCGTCGGCTTCATGCTGCGGAGGCACTAGGTGAACACGGAGAATGTCGTCAAACATCTGCGTGTGCTCTGGCGTACCGACAGGATCATCGCGGACATCAGGCTGCGCCACCTGCTGATCGGCCTAGGCCTGCGCGCCTTTGCGGCGCTGATCGCCGCGTTCGGACTCCTGATGCTGGAGCTCTCCGCCTACTTCGCACTGGTGCAGATCTGGAGTGCCATTGGCGCGGCCGCCATCCTCGGCGCTGTCAATTTTGCCATCGCCGCAATTCTCTTTGTGATTGCCGGCCGGCGTCCTGCAGGCCGCGACATCGAACTCGCCAACGAGATTCACGGCGCATCCATCGAAGCGCTTCAACTCGAGGCACGCACATTCCAGGCCCAAATGTCGGGCGCCGTGCATCATCCGCTCAGCACGATGTTGCCCGTGCTGGTGCCGCTGATTGCGGTCCTGATCAAGACTTTGCGGAGAACGGCCAAGGACTCCGCCGCGGCAAATTCGGCTGAAGCGCGCTCATAGCGGTCGCGCTCAGAGTTTCAGCCTGACGTCGCAAATATCCGGTTCAGTGGGATCCGGCTTCACCTCGAAGCCGAGCTGCCGGCACATTTCGAGCATCGTTGTGTTCTCCCTGAGAACATCACCGGAGATCGCTTTGAGCCCCTCCGATCTCGCGTAGTCGATGATCAGCTGCATCAGGGCCCATCCCAGTCCCTTGCCCTTGAGATCGGACCGCAGCAGGATTGCATATTCGCCGCTCTCGTAGACCGAGTCCGAATGGAGGCGGACCACGCCGACCATCTCGCCGGTCGCCTCGTCGAATGCGATAAAGGCCATCGCGCGCGCATAGTCGAGTTGGGTCAGGCGCGCGATGAACTCGTGGGTGAACTCCTTCATCGGCGCGAAGAAACGCAGACGAAGATCGTGCGCCGTGACATGACCCAGGAATGCGTGGATGGTCGGCTCGTCCTCCGGACGCAGGGGCCGCGCGAAGATCCGCCAGCCCTCCTTGAGCTTGAGGCGGCGCTCCCATTGCGACGGATAGGCCCGAACGGCGAAGTTGGCGGCGCCGGAGCCGGCAAACTTCCGTTGCGGCAGCCCGACCGCGACGCGGGCATCGACCGCGGTCACGCCGGTTTCATCCGCCAGCAGCGGATTAATGTCGAATTCGCGGATCTCGGGAATGTCGGCGGCCATCTGCGCCAGCTTGACCAGGACCATGGCGACGGCGTCGGGCTTCACCGCCGGCACGTCCCGGTAAGCGCGAAGCAGCCGTGACACGCGCGTGCGGTCGATCAGGTCGCGGGCCAGTTGCAGATCGAGCGGCGGCAGGGCAAGCGCCTTGTCGTTGATGATCTCGACCGCGGTCCCGCCGCGGCCGAATACCACGACGGTCCCGAAGGTCGGATCGTCGGCGAGGCCCAGGATCAGCTCGCGCGCCTTCGCCTTGACGACCATCGCCTGCACGATGACGCCCTCGATGCGAGCTTCGGGACGCAGCTTGCTCGCCCGGGCGAGAATGTCGGTGGCGGCGGCGCGCACCGCCTCGACGGTCGTCAGATTGAGCACGACGCCGCCGACATCGGATTTGTGGACGATGTCGCGCGACATGATCTTCAGCACGACGGTGGCGCCTTGAGCAAAGATGTCTTCCGCGTAGGCCACCGCCTGCTCGACATCGGCCGCGGCGTAAGTGGGCACCATCGCGATATCGTACGCTTCGAGCAGGTGCTTGATCTCGACGGGTTCGAGCCATTGGCGGCCGTCTGCCAGGGCGGCAGCTACGATCTGCTTCGCAGCACGTGCGTCCGGCACGAACGTGTCGGGCATTGCGGGTGGAACCTGGCTCAACTCCTCCACGACTTCGCGATGCCTCACGAGGTACATGAAGCCGCGCACGGCGTCATCCTCGGTCGGATAGTTCGGGATGCCCGCACCGGACAGTGTTTCGATGATGTTCTGGTCTGCTCCGATCCAAGAGGCGAGCACGGGTTTGGCCCAACTGCGGTGCTTCTCGCGATACGCCTTGACGCGTTCGGTCACCATCGTTGCGATCTCGGCAGCCGAGGCAATCGCGGTCTGCACGTTGAGGACGAGGACCGCGTCGTTGTCGGGATCGCCGAGCAGCACGTCGAGCGCCGCCGCATAGCGCGACGCATCGGCGTCGCCCACGATGTCGACGGGATTTGCGCCGGACCAGGTCGGCGGCAGCGCGTCATCGAGTTTCTTGCGCGCGTCCGCCGAGAGGCTCGCCGGAATGCCGCCGAGCTCGACCAACCGGTCGATAGCGAGGACACCGATGCCGCCGCCATTGGTCAAGATGGCGAGGCGCTTTCCCGCCGGCGACTCGACGCGGCCGAGCGTCTCGGCGCAATCGAACAGCTCGCGCAGATCGGAGACCCGCAGGACGCCCGCGCGGCGGAACGCCGCGTCATAGACGGCGTCGGCGCCCGCAAGCGCACCGGTATGGGTGGCAGCCGCCTTCGCGCCCTGCGCCATTCGGCCGGACTTCACCACGACGACCGGCTTCACGCGCGCCGCGGCACGCGCGGCCGACATGAACTTGCGCGCGTCCTTGATGGCTTCGATATAGAGCAGGATCGCGCGGGTCTTGTGATCCATCGCGAAATAGTCGAGCAGATCGGCAATATCGACGTCGATCTGATCGCCGATCGAGACGATGCCGGAGAAGCCGACGCCGCGCTGTGCGGCCCAATCGACCATGCCGGCCGCGATCGCGCCTGATTGCGAGATCAGCGCGAGATTCCCCGGCCCCGGCATGTGCGCAGCAAAACTGGCATTGAGGCTCACGCCGGGCATCATGATGCCCAGGCAGTTCGGCCCGATCAGCCGCATGCCGTATTTGCGGGCCGCAGTGATGGCGGCCTCGTGGAGGGACCCCGGTCCATGGCCGAGCCCGGCCGAGACGATCAGGGCGCCCGCCGAGCCGCGTCGCCCGGCTTGATCGACAATGCCGGGAACCGCGCGCGCCGGCGCGGTGATGATCACGAGCTCGGGCACGAACGGCAATTGATCGAGGCTGTCCACGGCCGTGACGCCGCCGATCTCCGCATGGCGCGGATTAACGAGGCCGAACTGTCCCGTGAATCCAGCCTTACGGATGTTCTCCAGAACGGCGCGTCCGACGGAGACCGGGCGGGCGCTCGCACCGACGAGCGCGACCGAACGCGGCGACAGCAGGTTCTTCAGACGATAGGTTGACATGAAAGCAAATGCGCCCGGTCGGTGGCGGTTCCGATGGTTGACGATCAGGCCGATAAACTGGCCACCCGCCTAGTACGAGATCATAACCCAGCACGGTGGCTCGCCAATGACGGTCTTTGTCACACCGCCCCAAACGATCTCGTTCAGGCGCGAATGATGGTAGGCGCCCATTACGATCGCATCGATGGCATGGGAATTCGCCCAGCTTCCGAGCACCTTGCCAATCGAGCTGCCGCCGCCCGCCACGGTTTCAAACGAGGCGTAGACCCCATGTTCCCTCAAGTGATCGACCAGAGCCGTCCCGGATTGCACGATCGCCTCGGACTTGTCGTCCGCCACGGTCACCACGCGGACCAGGGCTGCTGCCTGAAGGATAGGCAGCGCGTCGCCGACCGCACGCGCCGCACGCGCGGAGTGGTCCCAGGCGATCATAACGTTCTCGAATTCCGGGCGCAGTTCGTCCACATGCTGCTCCGGGCAGAGCAGCACTGGCCGTCCGGATTCGAACAGGAGCGTCTCGATGATGTGCTCGGTTCGGCTGTCGTGCGGCTTCACGGGGACCAGCGTGAGATCGCTGAAGCGCCCGTGCTCGGCCAGGACTGACGCGATCTGGTCTGCCGGCACCTTGGCCGACCGGCTTTGAGCGCGAATGCCGGTGCGGGAGGTTGCGCGGGTGAACGCACCCAGGAGATCCTGACCGTCGCCCGCCCCAAGCGAGCCGTTTGCCTCGGCCGCATCGGAATCATCGGGGAGCATCACCTTCGGCCGCACGAAAACATCCTCTTCGAGTGCAAGCGCGGTGATCCTGGCGCCGAGGTCGGCGGCAACGGCCACGCATTTCTCGATCGCAGCAAGGGCCGGGCCGCGTGGCTGGCCGACGAGCGGCAGAAAGACGTCCTTGATGGGCATCGGGATTCTCCTCAGGCGCCAGAATAGGCTGGCTTTGGTTGGGACGCTTGATCCTCGTCAAGCCCGGGAACTCCGACCGGTCGGAAGGAGACAGGCTTTGACCGAAGTCAAGGACTGGCCGCGATCTGCTTCTATGGATTACCTTGATCGCGGAGCGAGCCGCCTTCCGACGCATCTGGACGTACCAGCTGGAATGACAGACGATTCTGCGACCCAGGACCGGATCTTTGCGGCACTCACCAATTCCGCGGATCATCCGAACGTGAGGCGGATCGATACGCACGCAGCTTCGGTCTTTCTCGAAGGCAAGCGTGCTCTGAAAATCAAGCGCGCCGTGCAATTTCCATTCCTCGATTATTCGACGCTCGAGAAGCGCAAGGCGGCGTGTGAGGAGGAGATCAGGATCAACCGGCCGCTGGCGCCGCAGATCTATCACCGCGTCGTGGCGATCACGGAAGAGCCCGATGGATCGGTGAAGGTGGACGGAAGCGGCCGGCCGATCGAGTTTGCGGTCGAGATGTTGCGCTTCGACGAAAGCCGGACGCTGGATCATCTGGCCAAGTCCGGAGCGCTGGATGACACTTTTGCCTCGGCCGTCGCCGATGCGATCGTGGCTTCCCATGCGCAGGCTGTTCGCGCCGGCGGCAACGCGTGGGTTTCCTCCATCCCTGGGCTGATCGATGGCAACTGCAATGGCCTGCGGACCGGCAATCAATTCGAAGCCGAAGAGATCGCAGAACTGGGCAGAGACTCGCACGCAATGTTCCTCCGCCTCCGGCCTTTGCTCGAAGAGCGCGGCCGTCAAGGCTTCGTGCGCCGCTGCCATGGCGACCTGCATCTCGCGAACATCGTGGCGATCGACGAGCGGCCGGTGCTGTTCGACGCCATCGAGTTCGACGCCCAGATGGCAACCACCGACGTGCTCTACGATCTCGCATTCGGATTAATGGACCTGGTGCACCACGATCAACCACGGGCGGCCAACATCGTGCTGAACCGCTATCTCGCCGCGACTCCGGTCGAAAATCTCGACGCGCTCTCCGCACTGCCGCTGTTCATGTCCGTCCGGGCGGCGATCCGCGCCCAGGTCGCGCTGGCACGGCTGAAGCCGCCGCATTCCGGTGATCCCAGCATTCTCGACGGGGCACGGCGCTATTTTGGCCTTGCGCGCGCGTTGATCCAGCCGCCCGCCCCCCGGCTGATTGCAATCGGCGGACTGTCAGGCACCGGAAAGACGATTTTGGCACGCGCGCTCGCGCCGGACGTTACGCCGCAGCCGGGCGCCGTCGTGCTGCGCAGCGACCTGGTCCGCAAGCAGATGTTCGGGGTCGATGACACGGACCGGCTGCCGGCATCCGCATACACGCCGGAGGTCACGGCCCGCGTTTACGACATGTTGGCTCGTCACGCCGGGCGGGTGCTGGCGCAAGGCCATTCAGCGATCATCGACGGCGTGTTAGCCCGCGAGGGCTAACGAGACACAGTCGCCGCACTGGCGCGCGAGCGCAACGTGCCGCTGAGCGGCCTATTTCTGATTGCGGACCTTGCGACCCGGCAGGCGCGGATCGGCGGCCGCCGGGGCGACGCATCCGACGCCACGCAGGAGGTTGCCGAGCGGCAAGAGCACTATAATATCGGCCATATCGGTTGGGCGACCATCGATGCATCCGGGACGCAAGAGCAGACGCTCCAGAACTGCCGGGACGCGATCGCCGAGAGCAAGTAAGGCAATCTGCAAATGGCGCGACCCAGCACGAGTTCGACGGCCGCGCGCGTCAAGCCTGCGGCGAGGCGCAATGCCCTGCCCGGCCGCCTCAGCCCCGGCATGGTCTGCGACACGGCGTTCCGGATCGTCGCCCGCCGTCACCTCGCCGCCGTTCTCGCCCAGCATGACGGCACCTGCCGCGGCGATCCGGAGGCACTGCACCAGATCCGGATTGCACTGACGCATCTGCGCACCGCCATCCGCTTCTTCTCGCCGATGGTCGATGATGCCATACGGCCGGAGGTCTGGACCGAACTGAAATGGCTGAACAGCCAGCTCGGCATGGTACGGGATCTGGACGTGGCGATCGAGCGGGTCATCGCCGAGAGTGGAGGCGAGTTGACCGTGATTGCCGAGCTCCAGCACTGGGACGAGAAGCGTGCCGAGAGCCACCGCCTGCTGGCGCGCGCGCTGCAATCCGCGCGATATCGCCGTCTCGTCGAGCAGACGTCAGCCTGGATCGAGAGCGGCCCCTGGTCGACCCGGCGCAGCAGGGAAGCTATCAGGCTACGCCGCTGCACGCTCGCCGACCACGCAACAGAGAAACTCACGGAATGGGAAAAAACGCTGCTCAAGAAAGCACGCAAGCTCCGCAAGCTCGACGTCGAGAAACGGCACAAGCTGCGGCTTCTCAACAAACGACTGACCTATTCGATCGAGTCCCTGGACGACCTGTTCGCCGACGAATCGCTGACGAAGCAGAAGTCGATCCTCAAGCAATTGCGCAAGGCGCAAAAATCCCTCGGGCGATTGAACGACGATGCGCGGGGGCAAACCCTGGCGGCGTCATTGAACGGGGCCGTCCCCGAGGCGGGCATTCGCTTCCTCAACCGCAAGCGCGAAAAGAAACTGTTGCGGACCGCCTCGCGCGCCTACCGGAAACTCGACAAGGCCAAGCCGTTCCGCTCCGCCGACCTTGCGCCGAATGCGGAGCCTGAGGACTAGGTGTGGACGTAGTCTCCTGGCGCGTCCGGCAGACCGTCAAGGTCTCCGCCTCCGATCTGCGGCGGATCGCAGGGCGACCCGGAGCGTGCGGCCAGCCATTCGGCCCATTCCGGCCACCACGATCCCTCGACTCGCGGCGCCAGCTTCAACCATTCGTCCGGGCCAACATAGGGCGCATCGGCGGCCTTGATCAGCACTTGATAGCTGTGGCCGGACTCGTCCGGCGCCGCGACGACGCCGGCATTGTGGCCGCCGCCGGTCAATACAAAGGTCACGTCGGCATCGACCTGGTAGTGGATCTTGTAGACGGATCGCCACGGCGCCACGTGATCGGCGAGCGTGCCGACCACGAACATCGGCGCATGGATGTCGGAAAGCGAAACACTCTTGTCCTCGACACGATAGCGGCCCTCGGCCAGATCGTTGCCCAGGAATAGCTTTCGCAGATATTCCGAGTGCATGCGAAAGGGCAGCCGCGTGGCGTCGGCGTTCCAGGCCATCAGGTCGCTCGGTGGCGCACCCTCGCCCATCAGATAGTCATGCGACAGCCGCGACCAGATCAGTTCATTGGAGCGCAACAGCTGGAACGCGCCGGCCATCTGCGTCGTGTCCAGATAGCCCCGCTGCCACATCAGGTCCTCGAGAAAGGCGACCTGGCTCTCGTTGATGAAGAGCGTCAGCTCGCCGGCCTCGGTGAAATCCGTCTGTGCGGCAAGCAGGGTGATCGTGCACAGTCGCTTGTCGCCATCGCGTGCCATCGCGGCCGCGGCGATCGACAGCAATGTGCCGCCCAGGCAGTAGCCGAGTGCATGGGTGTTCCGGCCCGGCAGGATCCGGCCGATCATGTCCAGCGCCGCCATGACACCCAGCTTGCGATAGTCGTCGAAAGCAACATCCCGATCTTTGGCATCCGGATTTCGCCAGGAAATCGCGAATACGGTGAAACCCTGACTGGTCAGATACTTCACCAGAGAATTCTGCGGCGACAGATCGAGGATGTAGTACTTCATGATCCAGGCGGGCACGATCAGGATCGGCTCGGGTCGCACTTGCGCAGTCGTGGGTTGGTACTGGATCAGCTCGATCAACTCATTGCGGTAAACGACCTTGCCCGGCGAAGCCGCGACCGTCTCGCCGACGATAAACTGTTCGTCACCCGCTGGCCTTGCGGCGGAGAGCAGGCGCATCAGATCGCTGCACCAGTTCTGCCAGCCGAATACGAAATTCTCCCCGCCGCTCCGGAACGCCTTCTCCAGCACTTGCGGATTGGTCGCCGCAAAATTCGACGGCGCCAGCATGTCAAGCATCTGACGCATCGAAAATTCGACGATGGCTTCATTTGCGTGCGACACGCCACGTACGCCGGTCGTGGCATCGTGCCACCAGCGCTCTCCGAGCAGGAACGCCTGCGCAAGCAGATTGAACGGTGCGGCTTCCCACTGTGGCCCCCTGAAGCGACGATCCCGCCCCTGCGGCGCAATCACGGACCACGGTTTTTGCGACGTCGCATGCGCGGCGGCTTCCACAAACTGGCCCATGTCGCGAAGCATGTTGCGCGAAATCTCCACCTGACGCTGGGGCGCCGCAGCCAGATGAGAGCTCCAATCGAGCCAGGCGAGCGACAAGGCCAGCGGCGAAATCCCGCCCGTCAACCGCGCCAGCATCGCATGAAACGCGCGGTCAAGAGGGTATGGCTCCGATACAGGCAGGGAATCGGCGGCGACGGGCCTTCCAGCCAGGGCTTCCGGGGCCGTCGTAGAGGCTTCGGGCTCAACAACAGGACTGACGGAGAGAGCCTGCGCGGACGGCTCTTCGTGTCTTGGAAATATCTGCACGACGCTCATGGCTGAATGTTCCTGCCCGCTTCTTGGCGGCGTGGCAGCAGGATATGGCGAGGCTTCGGATGCGCGTTGAGCTGCATCAAGTCCGGGCATCGATCACGATTGCTCAACCGGGAAGAGCCCGATTCATCCTTTGACCTGCGTCAAGCCGCAGCACGACGCCAGAGCTAGGCTCCCCGCATCGATATTCGACAAGCCAGCGGAGTCCGGCATGCGTGCCCATCAGATCATGACCCGGTCGGTCATCTCGGTTACCCCAGACACCAGCATCGTGGAGGCGGCAAACATCATGCTGAAGCGGCATGTCAGCGGTCTCACCGTCGTCGACGATGCCGGCAAGCTGGTCGGCGTGGTCTCGGAAGGCGACTTCATCCGCCGCAGCGAAATCGGCACGGGACGCAAGCGAGGGCGCTGGCTGCGGTTCATTCTCGGATCCGGCAAATCGGCCAGCGACTTCGTCCACGAGCACGGCCGCAAGGTCTCGGAGGTGATGACCCGTTCACCAGTGACCATCACCGAGGATACGGCACTTGCCGAGATCGTCGATCTCATGGAACGGAACAATGTGAAGCGTCTACCGGTGATCCGCGGCGACAAGATCGTCGGCATCGTGTCGCGCGCGAACCTGCTCCAGGCGGTGGCGGACCTCGCCCGAGACGTACCCGACCCGACCGCGGACGACGATCACATTCGCAGCCGCATCATCGATACCATGGAGAAGAACGACTGGTGCCCGTTCGGGCTGAACGTCATCGTCCGCGACGGAATCGTTCATCTCAGCGGCGTCATCACCGAGGAGCGCGTGCGACAGGCCGCGGTCGTCGCAGCGGAGAACGTCAACGGCGTGAAGAAGGTGCATGACCATCTCTGCTGGGTCGACACCATGTCAGGAATATATCTGAACTCACCCGAGGACGATGACCTCGCCAAGGCAAGCTGACCAAGGCAAGCTGACCAAGCAAGCTGAGCGCGCACCGATCGCAGTTCAGCGCGGAATGACGGCGGTGGCCTCGATCTCGACTCGCGCCGCCTTCTCGACGAGGCGGACGACCTGAACCAGCGCCATCGCCGGGTAGTGCGCGCCGAAGATGGCGCGGTAGGCCTTGCCGAGCTCTTTCAGGTTCGTCAGGTACTCGTCCATGTCGACGACGTACCAGGTCAGGCGCACCAGATGCTCGGGCTGCGCGCCGGCCTCCGCAAGGATCGCGGCGATGTTGCTCAGGGTCTGGCGCACCTGCGCGACAAAACCCTCCGCGAGACGCTCCTCGGCATCCCAGCCGATGACGCCGCCAGTGACGACGATGCGTCCCTCGGCGGCCATGCCGTTGGCATAGCCTTTCGGCACCGGCCAACCGGACGGCTGGAGCACCTGCGCCCTGGCGCGGGCTTCGTCCTCGGCTGCTGTCGGCAGCACCGCGAGCTGCGGGCCTTTCGGCGTCGTCACGGACAATTCTCTATCCCTCTCTCATTCCGCCGCGACGCCGGAGGACGTCACCGCGGTCTGCGCCAGTTGCCGCAGGGCAAAGCGCTTTAGTTTGCCGGTCTCGGTCTTCGGCAGTTGCGTCACGAACTCGATCGCGCGCGGATATTTGTATGGCGCGATCTCGCGTTTGACATGCTCCTGCAACGCAGCCACGAGCTCGGCGTCCGGCGTAACGCCCGGCGCGGCAACGACATAGGCCTTCACGATCATGCCGCGCGCTTCGTCCGGCGCGCCGACCACCCCGCACTCGAGGACGGAGGGATGCGTAAGCAGCGCCGCCTCGACGTCCGTGCCAGCGATGTTGTAGCCGGCCGACACGATCATGTCGTCTGAGCGCGATTGGTACCAGAAATAGCCGTCGCTATCCATCAGATAGGTGTCGCCGGTGATGTTCCAGCCGTTCTGGACGTATTTGCGCTGCCGCTCGTCGGCGAGATAGCGGCATCCGGTCGGCCCGCGTACCGCGAGCCTTCCCATCGCGCCCGGCGGAACGTCGTTGCCCGAATCATCGACGATCTTCGCCTCATACCCAGGCACCGGCTTGCCCGTCGCACCCGGGCGGATTTCGTCCTCGGTCGCGCTGATGAAGATGTGCAGCAGCTCGGTCGAGCCGATGCCGTCCATCAGCTTGATGCCGGTCGCCTTCAGCCAGGCATCGAATGTCGGCTTGGGCAGCGTCTCGCCGGCGGACACGCACTTGCGGAGCGACGAAATATCGCGGCCCGGAAGCTTGCCAATCATCGCCCGGTACGCGGTCGGGGCGGTGAAACAGACCGTGGTCTTGTACTGCTCGATCGCATTCAGAATGTCGTCGGGCGCGGTCTTCTCCAGAACGACGAAGGAGGCGCCGATGTGCATCGGAAACAGCACGCCGCCGAAGCCAAACGTGAAGGCGAGCGGTGCCGAGCCGACGAAGCGATCCTTCTGCTCCGCGCGCAGGATATTGCGCGCATAGCCATCGCAGACCGCCAGCATGTCACGGTGGAAATGCATGGTGCCCTTGGGATCGCCGGTCGTGCCCGACGTGAAAGCGATCAGGCAGACGTCGTCGGAGGCGGTATCGACAGCTCTGAACTCCGGACTTGCATCCCCCATCAGCGCCTCGAGCGAGTCGCCGCTGCCGTTGCCCCAATAGACCACGCGCTTGAGACCGGGGGCTGCGGCTTTCGCTTTCTCCATTTCGTCGGCGAGCTTGCCATCGCAGAGCGCAAATGCGATCTCCGCCTTCTGGATCGGATAGGACAGCTCCTTCGCACGCAACAGCGGCATCGTCGCCACGACGATGCCACCGGCCTTGATCACTGCCAGATAGGTCGCGACCATCATCGGATTGTTGGCCGAGCGTAGCAGCACGCGCCCGCCGGTGACGAGACCAAGCTTGCCGACCAGCACATTGGCGATGCGGTTCACGACCGTTTGCAGCTCACGATAGGTGTAGCTGACGGCGGGGCTGATCACACAGGGAGCGTCGCCATGTCCCTGCTCGACCCAACGGTCGAGGAAATAGCTGACGCAGTTGAGGCGGGGCGGATATTGCAGTTCCGGTCGCGTGAAGATGAATTCCGGCCAGAGCTCGGCTGGCGGAAGATGTTGCCGCGCGAATGTATCGACATGGGCTGTCGCGGCATTGTCGTCACGCGAGCCCGAGACTTGAACCTTGGCGGCGTTGGCCATCGCACGCTCCTTTCAGCATGGAAAGCACCCGGCAGCACTAACTCGGAAACATTTTAGGCTTAAAGCAATTTCGCGCAATAGCGGATTTTGGGCATCCCGTGCTTTTTCCGGCGGCAAACGGGATGGGCGGGTGCCTCAGCCGCGGACTAGGCCCGGCGGCGAGCGGCCGATTTCTGCGCCGATGCCTTGGTCTTGGCGAGCAGCCGCATCAATTCGCGCACATCCTTCGGCGTCAGATCGGCGAAGAGATCGGCGATCCAGGTTTCGTGTTCCGCGGCCATTCTGCGAAACTCGGCGCGACCGAGTTTAGTCAGCCGGATCACCTGGACGCGGCGGTCCGTCTCCGACGTGCGGCGGTCGAGATGACCGGATTCCACGAGGCGCTCGACGAGGCCGGTGACATTGCCGTTCGACACCATCATGCGCTTGGAGACGTCGGACAGCGTCATGCCGTCGGGTGCCTTGTCGAGCTGCGCCATCAGGTCGAAACGGGGCAATGTCACGTCGAAGCGCTGCCGCAACCGGCCACGGACCTCGCCCTCGATCAAGGTCGTGCAGGTCAAGAGACGCAGCCACAGCCGAAGCTCTTCGGCGTGATCCTCCGGAGTTTCGACGGCCTTGGTCTCGGAATCGAGCATGTTGATGCAGTCACTCACGGCCGACATTCGCGCCCGGCAGGGAATCCCAACATTTTGAGCTTCAAATAAATCGAAGCCGGCTGCAAGCCTAAAGCCGCAACAATCGACCGCATGCCCATTTCTTTAGGCTTCAAATAATTGGCGCGCCGCTTGCATGCACCGCTGCCCGCAGGCTGACGAGTTGAGCTTAGCTTGCCGCGGCAGCAATCATCGGCATAAACTTGGATTGGAGTAGCGGCTTGCAACGCAAGTCCTGTTATCACGGGGGACCGATCATGAAGACGCAAATGACGTTGGCCGCAGCCGCCTTACTGCTTGGCACCGCGGTGAGCCCTTCCCTCGCCCAGGAGAAAATCAAGCTGGGTGTGATCGTGACCCTCTCGGGACCCGCCGCCGCGCTCGGCCAACAGGTTCGCGACGGCTTTGCGCTCGGGGTCAAGGATCTCGGCGGAAAGATGGGCGGCCGCGATGTCGAAGTCGTCGTGGTCGACGACGAATTGAAGCCGGACGCAGCGGTCACCAAGGTCAAGGGCCTTCTGGAGCGCGACAAGGTCGATTTCGTGGTCGGCCCGATCTTCTCGAACATTCTCCAGGCGATCCACCGGCCGGTCACGGAATCGAAGACCTTCCTGATCAGCCCCAATGCCGGCCCGTCGACGTTTGCCGGCAAGGACTGCAATCCGTTCTTCTATGTGACCTCGTACCAGAACGACCAGGTGCACGAAATCCTCGGCAAGGTCGCGCAGGATCGCGGCTACAAGCGCATGTATCTGATGGTGCCGAATTATCAAGCCGGCAAGGACTCGGTGGCGGGCTTCAAGCTCGACTACAAGGGCGAGATCGTCGAAGAATCCTACATGCCGCTCAACACGCTGGATTTCCAGCCGGAGCTTTCCAAGATTTCGTCGCAGAAGCCCGATGCTCTCTTCACGTTCATGCCCGGCGGCCTCGGGGTCAATCTCGTCAAGCAATACAAGCAAGCTGGTCTTGCAGACAGCATTCCGGTGCTCTCGGCTTTCACGGTGGATGAATCGACCTTGCCGGCGCAGCAGGACGCGGCGGTCGGCATGTTCGGCGGCGCGAACTGGGCCCCCAATCTCGACAATCCCCAGAACAAGAAGTTCGTCGCTGCCTACGAGGCCGCCTATAACGGCGTGCCCGGCACCTACGCCTTCCAGGCGTACGATGCCGCGATGCTGATCGACAGCGCCGTCAAGGCCGTGAAGGGCGACCTCTCCAACAAGGATGCGGTCGCGGCCGCTCTGAAAAAGGCCGACTTCACCTCTCTGCGCGGCGCCTTCAAGTTCAACACCAACGGTTATCCGATCCAGGATTTCTACCTGACCAAGGTCGCCAAGCGCGCGGACGGCAAGTTCCAGACCGAGATCGTCCAGAAAGTCTTTGAGAATTACGGCGACCGCTACGCCAAGGACTGCAAGGCGGCGAACTAAGCCGCACGTCGCGTCGAGGGAGGATCACAATGAAGAGCGAAATCACCGGCATCACACGGGCCAATGAGGGAATCCAGGGCATCTCCTGGAACATCCTCGGCCAGACCTATGTGCCGAAGAGCAACACGGAGCACAGCTTCTCCTGGCATGCGACGCTGCCGCCGGGCACGTTCGTGCCGCCGCACATTCATCCCGATCAGGATGAATATCTCTACATGCTCGAGGGCAAGCTCGATTTCATGCTCGGCAATTCCGAGTCGCAGGCGACTGCGGGCGACCTGATCCGGCTCGGCATGGGCGTACCGCACGGCATCTTCAACAAATCGGAGCAGACCGCGAAGGTGCTGTTCTGGGTGTCACCCACCCGCAAGCTGTTCGACCTGTTCTGGGGCCTTCACAACATGAAGGAACAGAAGCCCGAGGACGTGGTGGCGATGGCCGCCGAGTTCAACATCCACTTCCTGCCGCCGCCTCCCGGCGGCTAGCAGCGCAGCTCAAGCGCGGACCGCCGCCAGTCCCGGCACTGCGGCGAAGCCGGCCTTGGTGGCATAGCCGCGCACGATGGCCTCGCGCTGGGAATAGCTCAGCACGTTGTCGATATTGTCGAAACCGTCAGGCGCGAGCTGCTCGACGGCGTCGATGACGCCCTCGGGTCCGCCGCGCCGGTTGGAGCGGACGATGTCCGCGGTCATGGGCAGGCGCTTCTTCTCGTATTCAAGCAGCGCCTGGCGCGGATGCTCGGCGCGCACCAGCGCGTCGGCGAGGCAGCGCGCATCGAGGATCGCCTGCGAGGCGCCATTGGAGCCAACCGGATACATCGGATGCGCGGCATCGCCGAGCAGCGTGACTCTGCCCGACGACCAATAGGGCAACGGATCGCGGTCGCAGGTCGGATATTCGTAGAACTCGGGCGTGGCCGAGATCAGGCTCTTCACGTCGACGTAAGGCACCGAAAAGCGCGCCACATGCGGCATCAGCTCCTCGCGACGGCCCGGCCGCGACCAGTCTTCCTTCCGCGGCGGCGGGGCATTGCCCTCGCCGACCTTCACCAGCACCGCCCAGTTGGTGAGACGGCTCGCCGGGCTCGATCCCTCCGCGATCGGATAGATCACCACCTTGGCGTTGAGGCCGCCGGCGACGATCATCGACTTGCCGGTGAGGAACAGCGGCCAATCCCGCGCACCGCGCCACAGCATCAGGCCGTTCCAGCATGGCGGCCCCTCGCTCGGGAACAGCGTGTCACGGACCCGCGAATGGATGCCGTCGGCACCAATCAGAATGTCGCCGCGCGCGGTGTGGATGTGCGCGCCTGAGCGATCGAAGAAGTAAGCGGTGACGCCGCTCTCGTCCTGCGTGAAGGCGCCGAGGCGGCAGCCGGTGTGGATGGCCTCCGGCCCGAGCCGCTCCTCGACGGCCCGATGGATGACGCCCTGAAGGCGGCCGCGATGGATCGAGAATTGCGGCACATCGTGGCCGGCGTCGATGCCGCGAGCCTCGCGCCAGACTTCCTGGCCGTGACGGTTGAGGTAATAGAGCTGGTCGGTGCGGATCGCGACATCGTCAAGCTGCTGGAGTAGACCGAGGCCCGCCAGCTCGCGCATGGCATGCGGCAACGTGTTGATGCCAACGCCAAGCTCGCGGATGGTGTCGGACTGCTCGAAAATCTCGCAAGCGAGGCCCCGCGAGCGCAGCATCAATGCGGTGGTGAGACCACCGATACCGCCACCGACGATAATCGCCTTCATCGCCCTCACTCCACTCGGTACACACCAGGCAATGCGGTCAAATTCGCACGGGCGGTCACTCCGCCGCAAGCGGCTTTGTCGCCTCCGCCTTGAGCTCGGCCCGGGTCTTGGGCTTAGCCTTAATTCTCAGCTCCTCGAGATCCTGCCGGTCGCGCACGCTGTTGCGGAAAATCTGATCTTTTCCGGGAAGATATTGCGGCGGGCAGAACGCGTCGCCGGCGCCGTACCAGGCCGCCGCCCTCATGGTGAAGGAGGGATCGACCAGATGCGGCCGCCCGAGCGCGACGAGGTCCGCCCGGCCGGCAGCCAGGATGGTGTTGGCCTGGTCGGCCGTCGTGATGTTGCCGACACACATCGTGGCCACGCGCGCCTCATTGCGGACCTGGTCGGAGAACGGCGTCTGGAACATGCGCCCATAGATCGGTTGCGCATCGCGCACGGTCTGCCCGGTTGAGACGTCGACGAGATCGACACCGGCTTCGGCAAAGGCGCGCGCGATCGCCACCGCGTCGTCGCCGCCGATGCCACCCTCGGCCCAGTCGGTCGCGGAAATGCGCACCGACATCGGCTTGTGCGACGGCCATACGGCCCTCAGCGCCTCGAAGATCTCGAGCGGAAAGCGCAGGCGGTTTTCGAGCGAGCCGCCATACTCATCCGTGCGGGTGTTCGTCAGCGGCGAGATGAAGCTCGCGAGCAGATAGCCGTGGGCGCAGTGCAGTTCGAGCATGTCGAAGCCACAGCGTTCGCCGCGCTCAGCCGCCGCGACGAAAGCGTCTCTCACCGCGTTCATGCCGGCCCGATCGAGCTCGCGCGGAACCTGGCTGTCGGGGAAATAGGGCAGCGGAGACGCCGAACACACCTCCCAGCCGCCCTCCTCGAGCGGACGGTCCATGCCGTCCCACATCAGCTTGGTCGCACCCTTGCGCCCGGCGTGCCCCAGTTGCAGGCAGATTTTTGCGGCTGAATTGGCATGGACGAAATCGACGATGCGCCGCCACGACGCCTCTTGGGCGTCATTCCACAATCCTGTGCAGCCGGGCGTGATGCGGGCGTCGCGGGCAACGCAGGTCATCTCCGTGAAGATCAGGCCGGCGCCGCCGATCGCGCGCGATCCATAATGCACCAGGTGGAAATCCGTCGGCACGCCTTCCTTCGCCGAATACATGCACATCGGCGACACCACGGCGCGATTGGCGATCTCCATCTCGCGCAGCCGGAAGGGCTGGAACAGCGGCACCATCGGCCTCTCGGTATCGACGTCGAAACCGCTGCCGCAAACACGCTTGGCAAACGATCTTTCGACCTCCGCCACGAAGTCAGGAGCACGGAGTTTCAGATTGTCATAGGTGATCGCCTTCGAGCGCGTCATCACGCCAAAGGCGAACTGCACGGGATCGAAATCCCAGAATCGGTCGACATGCTCGAACCAGACCAGCGAGACGTCGGCGGCGTGCTGCGTCTTCTCGACCTCCTCACGCCGGCCGTGCTCATAGACGTCCAGCGCCGCCTTGATGCTGGGCGCCTTCTCCATCGCCTCTGCCAGCGCGATCGCGTCTTCCATTGCGAGCTTGGTGCCCGAGCCAATCGAGAAATGCGCGCTCGCCTTGGCGTCGCCGAGCAGGACCATGTTGTCCTTGACCCAGCGCTTACTGCGGATCATCGGGAAGTTGCGCCACGTCGAGCGGTTGGTGAGCAGTTGATGCCCATCGAGGAACCAGCCGAAGATCTCGGCCATCCGCGCAGCAGACTGGGTCTCGTTCAGCTCCGTCAGCCCGGCGCGTTCAAACGTCTCCGGATCGGTCTCGAAAATCCAGGTCGAATGTCCGGCTTCATATTGATAGGCATGAGCGATGAACGGCCCCCACTCTGTCTCCTGGAAGATGAAGGTGAAGGCATCCAGCGGCCTGGTCGAGCCCATCCAGGCGAACTTGTTGGTACGGAGGTCGACTTCCGGCGCGAAATGATCGACATATTTGTCGCGGAAGCGGCTGTTGATGCCGTCCGCGACCAGGATCAGATCGGCGTCGGCGAAGCGGGATTCATCCTCGACGTCCACTTCGAAATTCAGGACGACGCCCAGTTCGCGCGCTCGAGCCTGGAGGATCAGGAGCAGCTTCTGCCGCGAGCAGCCACAAAAGCCGTTGCCGCCGACCCGATGGACCGTTCCGCGGAAGTGGACGGCGATGTCGTCCCAGTAGGCGAATTCCTGGGTGATGCGACGATAGCTCGGAAGGTCGTGCTTCTCGAAATTATCGAGCGTGGCGTCCGAGAAAACCACGCCGAAGCCGAAGGTGTCGTCGGCGCGGTTGCGCTCGTAGACCGCGATCTCGGCGCTCGGCCGCTGCTTCTTCAGCAGGATTGCAGCGTAGAGACCCGCAGGTCCGCCACCGATGATCGCGACTTTCATGGGAGCCTCGCCAATTCAACCCGCCAAAACTATTTTAAGCCTAAAATAATTTCGCGCAAGTCCCCATTGCGGCATGCTGCCGGCAAAGCCCGGCTTAATCGCCCCTGAAGACCGGCTTGACCTTGTTGGCAAAGGCCTCGAAGGCCCGTTCGAAATCGGCGGTCGTCATGCACAGCGCTTGAGCAACGGCTTCCGCCTCGATCGCCTCCTCCACCGACATCGCCCATTCCATGGCCAGCATCCGCTTGGTCATGGTGTTGGCAAACGTCGGTCCCTCCGCGATTTGCTTGGCCAGCACTTGTGCCTGGGGCAGCACCTGCTCCGACGTGAGGATACGGCTGAAGAAGCCCCAGCGCTCACCCTCCTCCGCGGTCATGAACCGGCCGGTGTAGAGCAACTCGGAGGCGCGGGACTGTCCGATGATCCGCGGCAGGATCGCGCAGGCGCCCATGTCACAACCGGCTAGGCCCACCTTGTTGAACAGGAATGCAACCTTGGCTCCGCTCGCCGCAAGCCGCATGTCCGACGCCATGGCGATGATCGCGCCCGCCCCGGCGCAAATGCCTTCGACCGCGGCAACGATCGGCTGCGGACAGGCCCGCATCGCCTTGACGAGGTCGCCGGTCATCCTTGTAAACGCCGTCAGCCCCTTGGTGTCCATCTTCACGAGCGGACCGATGATCTCGAACACATCGCCGCCGGACGAGAAATTGGCACCAGCGCCGGTCACGACGATGGACTTGACCGCATCGTCGAAGGCGCAGGCGCGAAAGAAATCGGTGAGTTCGCGATAGCTCTCGAAGGTCAGTGGATTCTTCCGTTCCGGACGATTGAGCGTGACGGTTGCAACACCATCGACGACGGCCAGCAGGAAGTGCTGCGGCGAATAGTCCGCAAGCGGTAAGGTCACGGGATTGGCTGGTCTGCTCATGCGATCTCCTTGGCTTCCTTGCTCCGCGCCTTGGCCATGCGCGCTAAATCTCACCACCGGCAACAGCGATTGCCTGCCCGTTGATTGCGCCGGCGCCCTCGCCGCACAGCCAGAGCACGGCATCCGCGACCTCCTGCGGCGAGATCAATCTCCCCTGCGGATTATGTTTCGCGAGCTCGGCAATGGCCTGCTCGCGGCTGCGTCCCGTCTTTTTCATGATGTTCTCGATGCTGCCGGCGACGAGATCCGTGTTGGTGAAACCGGGACACACCGCATTGATGGTCACGTTGCTGGCAGCCATCTCTAGTGCAAGGGACCGCACGAGACCGACCACAGCGTGCTTGGCCGCGGTGTACGCGCTGACATAGGCATATCCCTTGAGCCCCG
Source organism: Bradyrhizobium sp. MI1.3 (assembly GCF_055811695.1). Taxonomy (NCBI): domain Bacteria; kingdom Pseudomonadati; phylum Pseudomonadota; class Alphaproteobacteria; order Hyphomicrobiales; family Nitrobacteraceae; genus Bradyrhizobium; species Bradyrhizobium sp. MI1.3. Next base: position 41,178 of record NZ_JBVVPQ010000024.1, read on the forward strand.
CCGTCGACGCGATGGCGACGATCCGGCCATAGGGACGATCCTTCATCCCTGGCAGCACAGCGCTGACAGCATGGACCACGCCCATGAAATTGACGTCCATCATGCGCGCGAACAGGGCACTGTCGGATTTGGCGAACGGCGCGGACTCGGCGCTTCCCGCGTTGGCGATCAGGATATCGATCGGCTGCCGCGCACTCGCTTGAGCGATGGCGGCTTTCAATGAGGTTTCGTCCGAGACGTCGGCGACGGCCGCAAAATGGGCAGCTCCTGCGCTGACTGCGTCCTCGAGTGTGGCAGCATCCCGCCCAAGGACGGTCACAGTAGCACCGGCCTCGACGAGCGCTGCTGCGATGGCGCGACCGATGCCGCGACCGCCACCGGTCACCAGCGCGTGCGGCGAATGCGGTAATCCGGACATGCGCTGGCTTCCTTGCATTCTGCTGATCGCTCTCTCGATATATTTTAACCTTCAAACTTTTGCAAACGAAGCTCGACGCGACCCCGCGGACAGCCGCACGCCGGACACCGGCCCGAAAATTGCTTTAAGTATAAAATTATCTCTTCCCATCCCTCACAGGCCTGTTAGCATCGAAGGGTCGAGCAAAAGGATGTCGCGTGTCGCAGCCTGCGCCAATGATAACAAAGGACGGCCGCTTCTCCTACGAGGCAGCGGGCGATCCGGGCGGGACACCTCTGATTTTCCTGCATGGCATCGGCGGTGCGGCACGGGCCTGGCGGCAGCAGCTTGCCACATTCGGCGACCGCTTCCACGCGGTTGCATGGGACATGCCGGGCTATGGCGGCTCGGCACCACTCGCCAGCGTCAGCATCGCTGCCCTGGCGGATGCGCTTCAGCGATTCATCGAGCAGCTTGGTGCGAGCAGGCCGATTCTGGTCGGCCATTCCATCGGCGGCATGATCGTCCAGAAATGGCTGGTGCAATCCCCAAACCTGGCGCGCGCCGTCGTGCTGGCGCAGACCAGCCCGGCCTTCGGCAAGGCCGACGGCGATTGGCAGAAATCGTTTATCGCCGCACGGCTCGGGCCGCTCGATCGCGGCGAAGCCATGAAGTCGCTGGCGCCCTCTCTGGTGAAGGAACTGGTGGGCGACGATCCTGATCCCAAGGGAATGGAGCTTGCACGGGAGTGCATGGCAAGCGTGCCCGAGGCGAGCTATCGCGCCATGATGCTGGCCTTGATTGGCTTCGACCAACGCAGCACCCTCAAGGACATTTCCATCCCGACGCTGCTGCTGTCCGGCTCCAAGGACAACAACGCACCAGCCCCAATGATGGCGAAGACGGCGACCTACATTCCATCTGCCGAGTATGTCGAGTTGGCCGGTGTCGGCCATCTTGCAAACCTTGAGCGCCCCGATGCCTTTGACGAGGCCCTCGGCCGGTTCCTGAACTCCGTCGCGATCAACACGTAGGATGACTGCGCAATGACCATGCAAGTCAGCAAGACCATCGGCGCGACTGACAAGGTCGCGCTGGATGCGCCAATCTTCGATCCTGTCGCATTCCGACTGAGCGACGAGCAGGCCGGCATCATTGCGCGTGCGCGAGAGATCGGCCAGAGCGTGTTCGCCAGCCGCGCCGCGGCTTACGATCGCGAGGCGATTTTCCCGTCCGAGAATTATCGCGACCTGCATCGCGTCGGCTTGCTTGGTATTGCCGTGCCCAAGAAGCATGGCGGGCTCGGAGCGGATTATCAAACCTACGCACTGGCGGCAGCGGAAATCGGTCGCTATTGCGGTGCGACTGCGCTCACCTGGAACATGCATGTCTGCTCGACGCTATGGTCGGGCCCGCTCGCCGACGATCTCGACATGGATGCAGAGACCCGCGCCGAGCATGAGGGCCGACGTGCAGTCCACTACAAGCGTATCGTCGAGGACGGCGCGATCTATTCGCAGCCCTTCTCCGAGGGCGGCGCGGCAGCGGCAGGCGGCGTCGCTTTCGGGACGGAAGCAAGGCCGGTCGAGGGCGGCTGGATCGTCAACGGCAAGAAGATCTTTGCATCACTCTCCGGCCATGCGGACTATTACGGCGTTCTCTGCACCGAGATCGAGGAAGGCGAGAAGGCTTCGCGTCGCAACACGCTTTACCTCGCCATCCCCTCAAAATCGGAAGGCGTTTCGGTCGTCGGCGACTGGGATCCGCTCGGCATGCGCGGAACGGTCTCACGCACGTTGCTGTTCAAGGACGTGTTCGTGCCGGCAGATTCCGCGCTGATGCCGCGGGGCGTCTATTTCCAGGCCGCGATGCGCTGGCCGCACATGTTCCTGACGCTGTCGCCGACCTATATGGGCCTTGCGCAAGCCGCCTATGACTTCACCGTGCGATATCTGCGCGGCGAAATACCGGGCATGCCGCCGGTCAAGCGCAGGATGTATCCGACCAAGCAAATTGCGGTCGCGCAGATGCAGATCAAGCTCGAGCAGATCAAGGCGATCTGGTTCCAGGCGGTCACCGAAGCGCGCGCCAATCCGAGCAAGGAGCAGGTGCTTCGCGCCTATGCCGCGCAATATTCGGTGATGGAGGGTGCCAATGAGCTCGCCGCGCTCGCGATCCGCACCTGCGGCGGTCAGGCCATGCTCCGCTCGCTGCCGCTCGAGCGGATCTATCGCGACAGCCGCTGCGGCTCTCTGATGTTGCCGTGGACAGCCGAGCTCTGCCTCGACCGGATCGGGCGCGAGGCGCTGTACGAGGCCGGCGAAACGGACGACTGACGGTGGACCTCTGCAGTCTGATCGATCGCAACGCGGCGTTCGCGCCAGACAAGACAGCCGTTGCCTTTGAAGGCAAACGGTTGAGCTATGCAGCGTTCGCTGCGCGCATCGAACGGACCGCCGCGACATTGAAGCAGGAGCTTGGCGTAGGCCGGGGCGACCGCGTTGCGATCCTCAGCCTGAACCGGCCGGACTATCTGGTTCTGCTCTATGCCTGCGCGCGGCTCGGCGCGATGCTGGTGCCCCTGAACTGGCGGCTGGCTGTCGCCGAGCAGCTTTTCATTCTCAATGATGCCGGCGCCAAGGTCCTGGTGCTCGAGCAGGCATTTGAGGGGGTTCTTGCCGAACTTCAGGGGACTGCAATTGTCGGGCTCGATTTCGAGCCGCCTCGCGGCACTACGTTCGAAAACCTGTTAGCTCGGTGCCGGGGCACCGGCCGAAACCCGCACACCGATCTCTCCTGTCCGCTTCTCATTGTCTACACGTCAGGAACGACCGGACGGCCCAAAGGCGCGGTGTTGCGCCAGGAGGCGCTGTTCTGGAACGGCGTCATGAGCCAGCACATGCACAACATGACGTCGGATGACCACGTGCTGACGCTGCTGCCGTTCTTCCACGTCGGTGGCCTCAACATCCAGACCACGGCGGCGCTCCAGCTGGGTGCGACGGTCACGGTTCACGCACGCTTCACGCCGGACACCGCGCTGGCAGCCATCGAACGGGACCGGCCGACCTTGACCGTGATGGTGCCGGCGATCATCCAGGCCGTAAGCGAGCATCCCGCCTGGACCACGACCGACCTTTCGTCACTCAAGGCCGTCGCGACCGGCTCGACCATCGTGCCACCGCATCTGATCGACCGCTTCGTTGCGCGCGGCGTCCCGGTGCTCCAGGTCTACGGCTCGACGGAAACATGCCCCATTGCAGTCTACACCCGGCTTGGTGGCGATCTCGCGCGCGCGGGATCGACCGGACTTGCCGGCCTGTGCTGCGAAGCGAAAGTGATCGATCAGGCCGGCAACGAGGTACCGGCGGGTGCGCCGGGCGAGATCGCGGTGCGCGGCCCCAACGTGTTCTTCGAATATTGGGGCAATGCGGACGCCACGCGCGATGCGCTGCACGACGGCTGGTATCGTACCGGCGATATCGGCCTGTGCGATGCGGACGGCTATTTCTGGGTGCGCGACCGCAAGAAGAACATGATCATTTCCGGCGGCGAGAATGTCTACCCGGCGGAGGTCGAGCGCGTCCTGCTCGAACACCCGGATGTCAGCGAATGCGCGGTGATCGGCCGGCCCGATCCACGTTGGGACGAGGTGCCCATCGCCTACGTGATCCGACGATCCGGCTGCCGGCTGGAAGCAGACGCGTTGAAAGCGCATCTTCAGGCCCAACTCGCGCGCTACAAGATTCCGCGCGAGATCGTTTTCGTCGCCGACCTGCCGCGCACTGCGCTGGGCAAGGTTCAACATTTCCTGCTGAAGCAGCTTGATGCGCAATCGCGCACGCAAGGAGAAGCATCTTGAAGATTGCGGTTCTGGGGGGAGGAAACGGCTCTTTCGCGGCCGCGGGCGATTTTGCGCTGTCGGGACATGAGGTCCGACTCTGGCGCCGCGACGCCGATCAGGTCGCAGCCCATCGCGCCGCCGGCTCGCGCATCCTGGTGAAGGATCATAACGGCAGTCACGACGTCAAGCTCGCGCTGGTCACGACCGGCATCGCCGAAGCCGTCAGCGGCGCAGAGCTGATCCTGTGCCCCGCACCCGCCTTCGCGCAGCCTGATATTGCGCGCCTGCTTGCTCCACATTTGCGGGATGGGCAGGTCGTGTTTCTGCCACCGGCCACGTTCGGCTCAATGATCTTCGCCCAGGCTGCGCGGGATTCTGGTAACCACGCCAAGGCGAGCTTTGCCGAGACCGGGACGTTGCCATGGCTGACCCGCAAGCACGGGCCATTCGAGGTCGCGATCACCATCCGCGCCAAGCGACTGCCCGTCGGCGTCTTCCCACTCGATCAGGCGCCGCGTGCACTTGCGGTGATTGGACAGGCGTTCCCCGGCGCAATCGAGCCGTGCGGAGATGCTCTCTCCGGTGCGCTAATGAACGCAGGCCCGATTATCCATCCGCCCCTGATCGTGATGAATGCAGGCCCGATCGAACATTTCGAAAAGTGGGACATCCACAAGGAAGGAACGCAAGCCGCGATTCGTCGGGTCACCGACGCGCTCGACGCCGAACGGATCGCAGTCCGTGAGGCGCTCGGATATGGCGCACCGCATTTTCCGCTCGCCCATCATTACGCCAGGGAAGGCGAGATCTGGATGTACGGCCGCGGCTCGCATGACCGGCTGACCGATTCCGGTGACTGGCGCGAGCGGATCGTGCTGACCGAGCATCGCTACATGAGAGAAGATTTGCGGCTTGGGCTATCGCTGCTGGTCTCCGTCGCCGGCTTGGCGGGCGTGGCTACGCCGCTGGCCAAGGCATTCCTGGCCTTCGGTGGCGCAATCTGCGGTGAGGATTTTACGCAAGGCGGCCGAACCCTCGAGACGCTGGGGCTCGGCAATCTCGACAAGGCCGCTTTGCAGACGCTTCTTCGCAGGGGATTTTGAGCGATGACCAGCCGAGCCACCATCGCCTGTCTCGGGGCCGGCCGCATGGGCCGCGGCATCGCCGTCGCGTTTGCCTATGCCGGGCATACGGTCACGATGATCGACATCAAGGCCCGTTCAGCGGAAGATTTCGCCAGGCTGCAGGCAGATGCGCTCGGCGAAATCAGCAAGACCTTTGCCAGCCTGGCGAAGCTGGGGCTACTGATCGAGACGGATGTCGACCCGCTGATCGCGCGGGTCTCGGTGGTGCCTGCCAGCCAGAGCGGTGCGGCACTGTCCAATGCTGGAATAGTCTTTGAAGGAGTCCCCGAAGTCGTCGGGCTCAAGCGGGATGTGCTGGGGGCGGCCTCACAACAAGTCGGCCCCGATACGATCATCGCATCGACCACGTCGACCATTCTCGTCGACGACCTCTCAGGCGCGATCGTGAATCCCCGCCGTTTCCTCAATGTGCACTGGCTCAATCCGGCCTATCTGATTCCGCTGGTGGAGATTTCGCCCGGTAAGGCCACCGATCCAGGCATCGTCGAGGAGGTCAAGGCGCTGCTCGAAGGCATCGGCAAGGTGCCGGTGGTGTGCGCGGCGACACCCGGCTTCATCGTCCCGCGCATCCAGGCGCTGGCGATGAACGAGGCCGCGCGCATGGTCGAGGAAGGCGTCGCCAGCGCCGAGGAGATCGACAAGGCGATCCGCTACGGTTTCGGCTTTCGATATGCCGTGCTCGGCCTGCTCGAATTCATCGACTGGGGCGGCGGCGACATCCTCTACTACGCCAGTCGTTATCTCGAGGGCGCACTCGGCAGCGACCGCTATCGTGCGCCGGAGGTCATTTCGCGGAACATGCAGGAGGGCCGGATTGGCCTGCGCACGGGTGCCGGCTTTCTGGATTATTCAGGCATGGACGTTGATGCCTATCGGGTGAAGCGGCTTCAGGCCATGGTCGACCTGCTCCGTCACTTTGACCTTGCTAGGCCACCGGTGCTCGACCGGAACTAGCCGAAGACGTCCTGAAGCACCCCTTCACGCACCACCGCGACGCCATCGAGCTCGATCGTCGTCCCCATCATCGGCAGATCGAAATGGCCCGCCGTGTAACGGCCGGCGAATTCGTTGGCACCGGTTGAGAACAGGAAGTTGCCGGAGACGGCACGAATTTCAGTGCCGTTGGTGTCGCGCTGGTCATACATCGACAGCGCCTCGTAGCGCGCGCCCGGATTCATGCCGAAACCGACATGCGATACCGCATAGGCTTCCCGATCGCCCCAGGCGGCAAGATAGGCACGCATCATCGCGGCATCCGTGCCCTCTCCTTCCAGCTCGACCACATAATCGTCCTTCAGTGTCATCTTCACCGGCGAGGTCAGGTAACGCTTGAAGGTCAGGTTGATGTCGCCTGGCGCCATCACCAGCGTGCCATTGATCGTTCCGCTCTTGGGGAAGCTGACGACGATGCCGCCGGGCCAATGCGCCAGCGTCCCAGGCTTGTCCGTCCAGCCCCACACGCCGACTGTGGAAGCGCCGACCATATCGACGTCGAGCGCCGTGCCGGCCTTTGACGTCACCTGCATCCGCTTGGTCCCGCGCAGCATCTTCGCCGCTGCGCGAACGCGCTTCTCGAGCGCGGGATCCGGCACCATCCGCTCCAGCGCCTCGGGATGCTCGTTGGAGATCACCAGGATGCGCGCGCCGGCTTTGAGGATCTCGGGTGTCTCCACCGCATGCATCAGGCCCTCGATGGTGCAATCCACCACAAAGCCGGCCTGTTGAAGCGCGGTGATGACCGGGCCGAGCCGTTGGATCGCCTCGCTCGCCCCTGTCGAGCGAACCGGAACGATATTCCGGTTACGCGGGGTCGGCATGACCACGTGAAACGGTCGCGCGCCCATCCGCAGCAGCGCGAGCTCCGCCAAGTGAACATTCAACGCACGTGACTGGGTTTCCGAGAGGATCGCCGCGGTATCGCCGGCCTTGACGGCGCATCGCTCAAAAATCTCGCAAAATGCGTCGATCCATTTTGCCTCGATGCGATCAGCCAGCATGGTCTACTCCCGGTCTTCCTGTTTCTTCTTCGTCAGTTCATGCTTCGGGGAAACCCCGCAGCAGGTACGCGCGCACTGCCCCCAGCAGACCATTGAGGATGAGGCCCAGCAGCGAGATCGTGATCAGCGGCACGAACATGTCGACGGCCTGAAAGGTCCGGGCCGCCGTGACGAGCACATGTCCGAGCCCGTCGCTCGACGTGATCATCTCCGCCAGAAACACCACGATGCAGGAAATGACAAGGCCGATCCGGCAACCGGTCAGGATCGACGGCATCGCGGCCGGGAGCACCACCTTGAACAGGATCTCATAGCGCGGCGTTCCCGCCGCCATGGCCGACCAGATCAGCTTCTGCTCCACAGTTGACGCACCGTAATAAGTAGAGAGCAAGATGGGAAAGAGTGCGTCCGCCGCCACCAGCGTGATCTTCGATCCGTGGCCGAAACCGAGCAGCAGCAGCAAAGCTGGATAGAGCGCTACCTTGGGCAAGGGCGCGAGCACGCGCACGATCGGCCGGACCACGGCGTTGATAGCCGGACTGGCTGCGGCGGCGATGCCGGTGCTGACACCGAGGACGACCGCAATCGCGAAGCCGGCAAACAACCGGAACAGGGTCGCCGCGATCTCCTGCTGGAACGTCCATGTCACGAGTTGCTGAAGCAACCTGCTGAAGACATATCCGGGCGGCGGCAGCAACACCGCAGGCGCAAAGCCAAATGATACAAGGCCTTGCCACAGCGCGATCACCAGCACGATCGGCGCAAGCCCGAGGATGATGCTGGTGGAGCGAAGCTGCGGGATCATGAGAAGCTCAGCGGCATGTCGAACTGCGGTTCGGACCAGCGCACCAGCCTTGCGCGGACCCGCTCGAAGATCGCATCGAGGCAAATTCCCATCGCCCCCACGATGATGATCATCGCAAAGACGGTGTCGTATTGGCCCATGTCGAGCGCGTTGAACAAGATGTTGCCGGCGCCGGACTGACGAGCGATCATCTCGCTCGTAATCATCGTGATCAGCGCTAGCACGAGTCCAGTGCGGCAACCGGTCAGAATTTCCGGCAGCGCCGCCGGCAGTACGATCCGGACCAGCCGTTGCGCAGGCGAAAGCCCCATCGCGGCGCCCGACCATAGCATCTTCTCTTCCACCGCCTTGGCGCCCTCGAAGCTGTGATAGATGACGGGCAGGCTGACGCCGAGAAAGATCACCAGCGTCTTCGTGATGTCACCGACGCCCAGCCACAGCATGATGATCGGCATCAAGGCGGCCTTCGGCACCGGGTAGATCACCATCAGGAGCGGATTGAAGAACGCCGCGACGGCCCGGCTGCGACCCATCAACAGGCCGAGTGGGATCGAAACCGATACCGCTATGCCAAACCCGACCGCCATGCGGCGGAGCGAGGCCAGGATGTTGATCAGAGCTTCCTTGTCTCCGAGGATGTCCGGGATTGCACGGATTGCCTCGATCGCCGTCGGGAAGCTGTCGTTCTTGAGCGCGAGTGACGCAACCTGCCATGCCGCCAGAAGCCCGATACAGGCAAACACCGGAGCCGCACGCTTGCCCAAGGCCGCCAGCGACGTCACGACCGCGATCCCGTCTCGTCGACCTCGTCGAACATGCGCTCGATATCGACAACGTATTTCTGGTAGCGGGGGTCGAGCAGCAGCTCGCTGCGTCGGCGCGGCCGCGGCAGATCGATGTCGATCACCTCGCGGATACGGCCGGGAGACTTCGACATCATCACGACCTTGTCCGAGAGGAAAACCGCTTCGTCCACAGAATGCGTGACGAACAGCACCGTCTTGCGATCACGCTCCCAGATGTTCAACAGATCGTTCTGCAGGCGCGTTCGCGTGTGAGCATCGAGCGCGCCGAACGGCTCGTCCATCAACAGAACCTCAGGATGGTAAGCCAGCGTTCGAGCCAGCGCCACGCGCTGCTTCATGCCGCCGGACAGTTCCTTGGGATAGAAGTTCTCATAGCCCTTGAGCCCGACCATTTCGATCAGGGCCCGGCTCTGGGCTTCCGCCTCGGTGGTGCGCACGCCCTGCTGGCGAGGGCCGTACATCACGTTACCCAGCACGGTCTTCCACGGAAACAACGCGAACTCCTGGAACACCGGACCGCGATCCGGCCCTGGTCCCGTGATCGTCCGTCCCCTGATCTTCGCTGAGCCGCTGGTCGGGCTGACGAAGCCGCCGACGACGTAAAGCAATGTCGACTTGCCGCAGCCCGACGGACCAAGGATGGAGACGAAGGCTCCCTCCTCGATCGCCAGAGAGATGTCCGATAGCGCCACATGGTCCTTGCGCGCCGAGGTCTGAAATACCTGCGAGACGCTCTCGACCTCGATGATTGCAGAAGCCGGTTTTTGCGGCGTCACCGGTCTCACCCATTCGCTCGATCTCGAAGGCACTACCTTCATCTCGTCTCACTTCATGCGCGCGAACCCTGCGCAACAGGCTTGCTGAACATCCTCCGTCAGCGACGCGAGCTTAGCAAGAAACTTGCCAGACCAGTGGCTGTTTCCGGCAGGTTCGCCGCGTCAACCGAACCAGGGCCATTCTGCGGGCCCCTCATGTGTGACGGCCCCGCCCGGTGCCTGGCCAACCAATCGGGCATATTTCGCCAGCGCACCGGCACGGTGACGAGGCGGACGCGGCTTCCAATCGTGTCGGCGAGCCGTGAGTTCCTGCTCATCGACCAGCATATCCATCCGCCGGTTCGCGGCATCAATCCGGATCCTGTCGCCATCGCGTACCAGCGCCAGCGGACCGCCGACGAAGGCTTCGGGAGACACATAGCCGATGCACATTCCGCGGGTGGCGCCGGAGAACCGTCCATCCGTGATCAGGGCCACCTTTTCGCCCATGCCCTGTCCGTAGATCAGCGCGGTAACGCCGAGCATCTCGCGCATGCCGGGGCCGCCCACCGGCCCCTCGTTGCGGATCACGAGAACCTCGCCCGCCTGATAGGTGCGATCACGAACCGCCGCGACGCAGGCCTCCTCGTCTTCGAAAACGCGCGCTACGCCTTCAAAGAACTGGCTCTTCAGTCCCGCAACCTTGATGACGGCGCCATCGGGACAGAGGTTTCCCTTCAGCACCGCGACGCCGCCATCAGGCATGATTGGCGCGCGAGTTGCGTAAACGACCTCTCCGTCAGGTGCGTTGGCGGCGCCATATTCTTCGGCAAGTGTACGGCCCGTGATCGACAGGCAACTGCCATCAATATGCCCGCTCTGGATCAACTCCCGGATGACAACGGCAGCGCCGCCGATATCGTAGACATCCTTCGCCGTATATTTGCCTCCCGGCCGCAGGTTTCCGATCAGCGGCGTCCTGGCAAAAACCTCGCCGACATCATCGATCGTGAATGCGATCCCGGCCTCGTTCGCGATCGCTGGCAGATGCAGCGCAGCATTGGTCGAACCGCCCGTGGCGGCCACAATTGCCGCGCCGTTTTCCAGCGATTTCCGCGTCACGACGTCGCGCGGCAAAGGCCCGCCGCGCTCCAGCATCTCCATGATGAGGCGCCCGGCTCGCCTGGATATCTGCGCGCGCTCGGCATAGACACCCGGCACCATCGACACGTTGGGAATGGTGAGGCCCATCGCTTCTGAGACCATCCCCATGGTGTTGGCAGTGAATTGGCCGGCGCACGCGCCGATGGTCGGCAGGCAGGCCCGCTCAATCCGCTCGAGCGTGGCACTGTCGATCTCTCCGGTCATGAAGCTGCCGACAGCTTCGTAGGAGTCGAGCACGGTGAGGGTCCGCCCGTCCATACGGCCCGGCAGCGCGCTGCCGCCATAGATGAAAATGGACGGGACGTTGCACCGGACCATGCCCATCATCACGCCGGGCAGCGTTTTGTCGCATCCGCCGTAACCGATCAATGCGTCGTAGGCCAGACCATGGACGACGGCTTCGATCGAGTCGGCAATCAGCTCGCGCGAAAACAGGGAGAACTTCATCCCCTCGTGATTCATGCTGATACCGTCGGAAACCGACACGGTCGAAAACTCGCGCGGCGTACCGCCGGCCTCCTCGATTCCCATCTTGGCCGCCGCGACCTGAAAGTCGTGCGTCATGTTGCAGGGTGTCTGTTCGCCCTTCATGCTGACGACGCCGACCATCGGCTTGGCAATCGCTGCGTCGTCGAGCCCCATGGCGCGCATGAACGCGCGGTGCGGAGCCCGGTCGAGACCATCCGTCGTGATCCGAGATCGGAGCTTCTTCATACGTGCTTCTTCTTCATGCAACGTCCCGGATCATCCTGGACGCCGCGACCTTCTCGCTCGGTTCATTCGCCCGATCGCCTATTGCAGCGGAGCGACAATCGTCGAATGCTTGAATTGCGCGACATCCAATTTTGGCAGCATTCCGGTCTCCGCGTAGATGTCCAGCATCTTCTGGATCGCGGGGAAATTCGGTGCCGCACCCGGATCGCGACCGAAATCATTGTCCTTGAGCAGATAGGTCTCGAGAACCGGAATAGGTGCCTTCAGGACTTCGTTGACGACCTTCAACGTCTCTTCGCGGTTGGCCAGTGCTTTCTTCATGCCAGACGTAATGTCACGCACGTAAGCCTTGACCAATTCCGGATTCTTGTCGACGAAATCGGCACGGCAGGCTTCCAGGATGTGCACGATGTTCGGCATCGCCTGCGATAGCGAGAACAGTTTGCGCGTGCCGCCCTTTGCCTCCGCGCGCGCGGCAAACGGCTGGTTCATGTTGACCGCATCGACGCGGCCCTGCCGCAACGCATCTTCGGAGACGGCAAAGCCGACCTCGACCAGCTTGATGTCCTTGGCCGGATCGATGCCATTCTGCTTCAGCAACAGATTGAACGGGCCTTGCGTGCCGCCGCCGATCACGGAAATTCCGACCGTCTTGCCTTTGAGATCGGCGATCGTCTTGATCGGGGAGTCGTCCATGACAGCCCAGTAGACCGAGAAACCACCGGCCTTCTCGAAGACATGCTGCGCCACGATGTAGGCCTTGAGGTTGCCGCCAACCACGCCGTTGGCGAGCGACAGCGGCGCCTGGGTCGCGCAATCCAGCGCGCCCGCTGCCAACGCCTGCGTCATCGGAGCGGTGCCCTGAAACTGGGTCCATTCGATGTTGTAGGCCTTGCCGATGTTGGGAAACTCAGCCGGGCGGCGCATCATCCAGTATTTGGATTCCTCGGCCGGAATGGTCCAGCCGACGCGAATTGTCTGCTGCGCCCATGACGGGTCCGCGCTCGCGCTCACGGCCGCTGCCACCCCCAAAGCCAGGATCCACTTCGAAACGGTTCGCATCGTGCCCACTCCGCTGCCCAGGCGCCGACCGGCGCTATCCAACCCGACCGCGGCAAATGTTTCATGGTTCAAACAATCAAGCAAGCCATGCAGGCCGGGCGGTTTCGTCGTGGGATACACCATGTATGGTAATGAAACGTCGCGCGGCGTCGCGGAGCGAGAGATGGAGGCAACCTATGGCTGAAGGGAGCAAGACAAACCCGCAGGACGTCGAGCGGCTCGGCTATCTCGGACTTGGACTGATGGGGACACCCATGAGCCGGCGCCTGCTCAACACCGGCCATCAGATCACTGTCTGGAACCGTTCGGAAGGGAAGATGGCCGCACTCGTGGAAGCCGGTGCCAGGCGCGCAGCCACCCCCCGCGACTTGATGGAGAGCTCGGACATCGTCTTCATGTGCGTGACGGATGCGGCTGCCGTGGAAGAGGTGATCTTCGGGCCCGAGAGCATCTCAACTGCGCCCGGCGCGGGTAAGCTCGTGGTCGACTTCTCCTCGATCCATCCTGACGCCGCACGGGACCTTGCAACGCGATTGTTAGCTGCGAACGGCGCGGGCTGGATCGATGCGCCGGTCTCCGGTGGTACCAAGGGCGCCGAGGAAGGCACGCTTGCCATCATGGCCGGCGGAAAAGCCGGCGACGTCGAGCGGGTCCGCCCCTACGTGCTGGCCATGGCACGCAGGTTCACCCATATGGGCCCGACCGGCGCGGGGCAGACCACAAAGCTGTGCAACCAGGTGATCGTCGGATGCGCAATGGCCGTTCTTGCGGAGGCAACACGCCTTGCCGTGAACGCCGGAATCGATGCCAACCGGTTGCCCGAAGCACTCGCCGGCGGCTTCGCGGATTCCATTCCGTTGCAGCTGTTCGTTCCACGGATGGTCCAGGGCATTCACTCACCGCCGCTTGGTCATATCGCTACAATGCTCAAGGACCTCGATACCGTCGCCGATGTCGCGCAGACGACGTCGACGCCGGTGCCCATGGCTTCGCTCGCAGGACAACTTTTCAGGCTCGCCAAGGCCGCGCGAGGCGCGGATGCGGATGCGCTCGAAATCTATAAGCTTTCGGCGGGGAGCGCTGAACCGTCCAGCGCGAACTGAAGCACGCTTGCTGTGACTGCTTGCGCTAACCGTCGGCGAGAAATCGGCCGAACGCGCCGCGCGCGAACAGCAGCGGCTCCTTCGTGTTGTAATTATAGGCCTCGACTGCACCGAGAAAGATCACGTGGTCGCCGCCGTAATAGCGATTGACCGAGCGGCATTGAAAATTGGCAACGCTCTCGGCGAGCACCGGCGCGCTGCCGAGGCCCGGCGTCCAGTCGACACCGGTGAACTTGTCATCAGACGATTTGGCGAATTTGCTCGCAAGCGCCTGTTGCGAAACGCCAAGAACGTTGACGGTGAAATGACTGGCGTTCTGGAAGATGGTCAGACTAGAGGAATAGACGACCAGGCTCCAAAGAACCAACGGCGGATTCAGCGAGACCGACGCGAACGAATTGCACGTCAGGCCATAGGGCTTGCCGTCGGGAGCCGCGGCCGTGATGATCGTCACCCCCGTGGCGTAGGTGCCGAGCGCGCTGCGAAAATCGCGGGGATCGATCGGCGAGCTGTCGCTCGCGAGTTCGTTGGCCGGATCGGGAACGGCCGGCTGCTTCGGCAGATCATTCATCGGCCGGCCTCACAGCGTGAGATTCTCGGACGGCAGGCCTAGCGCCACACGTCCATAATTGGTCCCTGCCGCATCGAAATTGAACGCGAGATGCGAATTGATCGCGTGCGCATCGCGGAATTGCCGCTGCAACGCGCCCGTCGTGAACAGGCCTCGTGCTCCGCTCGCGGCAAACAGCATCGACACCGCATCCGTGCAGAAGTTTACTGAAAAAGCACCGTCGCGCCGATATCTGGTCTTGGTCGCCATATCGGGGATATGACCCCGCCGTGCATCCTCCATGGCATTCAGACAGGCCGAGCGCATGATCAAGCGTGCAGCGTCGATCTTCGCCGAGGCCTCGGCGATCTTGATTTGGGTGCTTTGAAAGTCGCTCAGCTTGGCGTGATTGTAGGTGGAAATGCGATGACGGACGACCTCCGCATAATCGTCGAGACACGCCTGCGCGTTCCCCAGCGCGACGCCGGACAGGACATAGGGAAACAGCGAGAACACGGGGAGGGCATACAGCGGGTTGGGATTGAGCTTGCTTCCCGGCGTCGGACCGCCGTCAAGATCGCCGACTGCAACCGTCATGTCCTCGGGCACGAAAGCGTCCCTGACTTCTACGTCGCAGGACCCTGTCCCGCGCAGACCCGCGACATTCCAGGTGTCGAGGACCTTGTAGTCGGCTTTCGGCAGCAGAAATATCCGATACTCGATGCCGTCTGCCTCGTCGTCGGAGTAGACCACGCTTGCCAGCATGTTCCACGCGCAAGAGGCAACGCCCGAGGAGAACGGCCAGCTGCCATGGAGCCGGTATCCGCCCTCGACTCTCGTGGCACGTCCGGCCGGAAAAATGAACGAGGACGCGATCAGCGTGTCCGGATCACGGCCCCAGACCAGATCCTGCGCCGTCGGCTCGAACATGCCGAGCATCCAGTGATGGCTCGCCAGATTGGCCAGATTCCATGCCACCGAGGCGTCTGCTTGTCCGAGCAGGTCCGCGCAATCGATCAAGGCGACATAATCGAGTTCTGCGCCGCCAATGCGCCTCGGCTGAAGCATCCGGAACAGGCCCGCGTCGTGCAGATCCTTCTCCGTTTCGGGCGGCAAATGCCGCAACTCTTCCGTCCGCGCCGCCCGCTCTCGCAGCCGTGGGACGAGCGCGCGGGCCTTCCCGATCATTGCCGCATGGGCAGGTTCATCGGATTGCACCGCCGCGGGCCGGCCCACGCTCGGCTCTTGACCAGGCGCCATTCGTATCCCTCACTTTACGCATTTATGCGGCGAGACCCTTGCCAAATCAAGCGGAGCCAGCGCCGTCTGGATATGGCCGCCCTGAACAGACGGCCCGGGAAGGATGCGATGCCGCGATGGTGGCGGCATCCCCAAAGCCGTGATCCGCCAGCCGTGCGAGGCCTCGCCTGTAGGATTACCCTCCAGGCTCAGCCCGACGTGGAGGGTTTGCCCGAGCCGAAGACGCCCTTTTGGGTGAACTGGGATATCCGACGCTCGTCGTAACCGAGCGTGTCACGCAAGACCTGCTCCGTATGCTCGCCCAGCAACGGAGCAGCCACAGGATCAATCGGGCCGGTCAAGCTCATGGCAATCGGCGGCTCGATGTTCGGGACCCACTCTGCCGTACGATGCGGAATCCGGTTCAAGCGATGGCGCTCTCGCGCCTCCGGTGCATTGAACCCCTCCTCGACCGTTCGGAGATAGCCGACCGGGATATTGGCCAGCTTCATCTTGGTCATCCAGTTCTCGAGAGTATCGCTCGCGAAGACCTCCGCGATGGCTGCCCGCAGAAGCTCCTTGTTCTCGGAACGCGCCTTGCGCGAGGCAAACTGCGGATCGGTGATCAGATCCGGCCGGTTCAGCACCTCAACAACCAGTCGGCGATAGAGCCGGTCGTTCGCGCAGGCCATGTAAAGCGGTCCATCGGACGCCTCGTACACGCCGACGGTAGGTGAGCCACTCGGCGAATTACCAAACCGACCGGGATTTTCGCCGTTGATCAGATAAGCCATGCCGTAGAAACCGGTCATGCCCATCGCGACGTCGAACAAGGCGACCTCGACATGCTGACCGCGACCGAGCCGATCCCGCGCCAACAGCGCCATCAGGATGGCATTGCAGGCAGACATCCCCGTCGCCATGTCCACGATCGGCGGGCCGGTGCGAACCGCCGGGCCATCGGCGAATCCGTTGAGCGACATGAAGCCGCTTTCCGCTTGCGTGATCGGATCAAATCCGGGACGCGAGGCAAACGGTCCGGTGCGCCCGTAGGCGGAGATCGAGCAATAGACCAGCCGCGGATTGAGCGGCGCAACCGTTTCATAGTCCAGCCCAAATTTCTTCATGACCCCGCTGGAAAAGTTCTCGACGACCACGTCGGCCTTGCGAATCAAATCCAGCGCGATCTCACGAGCCTCCGGCACAGTAAGGTCGAGCGTGATGCCACGCTTGTTGCGATTGAGGCTCAGATAGGCAGCACTCTCTCCACCAATCTCGGCGTGTTCATACGCACGCGTGTCGTCGCCGCCGTCCGGATTCTCGATCTTGATGACGTGCGCACCGAAATCAGCAAGCGTCTGCGTACAGGCCGGGCCAGCAACCACACGCGTGAAATCGACGACCAGCAGACCATCGAGCGCGGTAGGCGCGCCCGTCGCCCGCGACGAACGTTCCGGCAATTGAGGCTTGGTAGGCATCGACGGCGCTCCCTTACATCGGCTTATCGTTGCCGAATTCCCGCAGGAGCAAACTTAAAGCCCGACACCGCCGACTTCGCAAGTCCTTCGCCCGCATCGCTTCAATACGCAAAAAGGGCCCGGCAGCCGTCAAGCTGCCGGGCCCTTGAACGTTCCGTGTTGCGCTTCATCTCGCGCGAACCATTTGCGTTGCGTGAATCGCGTTCCGCACCACGGGAAACTTGGCCCACTCGTTCAGCGAAGCCGCTTTCGCCAGTAAAGCGTATGCGGCCAAGCCCAGAGCACATGGGGTTCGAAGAGCCGATAGCCCGCCCGGATGAAATTATTGGCAGACACCGGATTGTCCGTCGTATCCGAGACGATGCTGTCCCACCCGATACGCCGTGCCCTTGCCTCGATCACCCGCATCAGCCTGCACTGGAGGTCACGTCCCCGGTGCCGCTGCAACACACCGACCCTGGAGAAATAACCGCCATTTCGAATGTGCGTTGACGGCACGACACCGGCGAAGGCTACTGGCTCATCGCCGTGATAGGCAAGCCACCACGCCCCTAACTCGAATTGTGGCAAGGGAGCCGCATCGAAGAACGTCAACTGGTGAAGATCGGCCAATGTGTCGGCGATGTCGTCATCGGATGCATCGACGATGCGAATTCTGTACATGAGACAGCCCATTGGGGATGAAATGACGTGAGTGGAAGTGCAGAAATGTCGTGCCGATTGAGGCTCACTTGCCCAGCACGACCTTGACACCTAGCCAAACCGCGCCCATCAGCCCGGTGGCGAGCACCGTAATGACGGCCTTGAAGGTGTAGCTCTGCGCCTGCTCCACGCTCGTTCGCCATCGACGCAGGTGCTGAAAATCAGCCCTCAGTTCCTTTCGGTCGTCATCCTCGATTCCGAAAGACGCCAGCACCGATGCCACCGTCCTCAATACGATGGCATCGATGTTCGCCTGCTGAAGCCTGTGTTGCTCGGCCAGCGTCTCGGCAACGATCGCCCTGATTTCGTCATCCGCCATCTTCACCGCTTGATGATCCTCGCAACATTCTCGAAGCCGCGCTTGGCGAAGTAGAAGGAAACAACCAGATTGGCTGTGATCGCTGCAAAGCCCGCGAGGGCGTCGGTGGAACCAAAGCCGAGGACCTTGTCCCAAACCAGGAGTTTCGCGAAGTAAAGCGCGACGCAATAGCCCATCAATTTGTCCGGCTCCCACCAGTGCCCGATCTCCGCTCTCCGGAGACCGCAGCGGGGGGGGGGCCGCGCTCCCCGCCCCGCGCGCCCCTTTCGCTTGGCCGTGACGTCGCGCGCCGTAATTTCGGCTGCCCTGTTGCGGTCAAGACACAGGGCCACAAGCCCCGCACAAGCTTCGCGGGCTATCGTCGCCGTTACGACAGGTTGGGCCTTGACGCTTTTGCGCAGCCCAAAGGCATGACGCCGCCCTGCCGTACCGGTGCAAGTCCGGTATGTCCCCAACTCAATCCAATCTCCAAAGGGACATCAAAATGGGTTCTAGCCTCCTCACCAACTCGTCTGCAATGACCGCGCTGCAGACCCTTCGCAACGTCAGCTCGCAGCTCGCGACGACGCAGAACCGGATCTCAACCGGTATGCGTGTTTCGACCGCCTCAGACAACGCCGCCTATTGGTCGATCGCGACGTCGATGCGCTCCGACAACGCCGCGCTTTCCGCGGTTTCCGACTCGCTCGGTCTGTCGGCTGCGACCGTCGACACCGAATATACTGCTCTGACCTCGGTCATCGGCGACAAGGACTCCGGCCTGACCAAGCTCCAGGCGCTGCTGGTCGAAGCCAAGACCGCTGGTATCGACCGCACCAAGATCCAGGCTGACATCACCCAGATCCAGCAGGATATGAAGCTCAAGGCCAACTCGGCGACCTTCAACGGCATCAACTGGCTGAGCACGACCGCCACGACGCCGACGACCTTCAACCTGGTGTCGTCGTACTCGCGCGTCGGCGGTACGCCCACCATCGGCTCCATCACCGTGACGACCGCCAACTACTCGCTCTACACCTCGGCGCAGGGCGGCATTCTGGACACGGCCGGTTCGACCTCTCCGTCGATCGACACGATGAGCATCTCCGTGCTGACCGACTCGGCAGCTGACCAGACCACGCTCGACGGCTACATCGCGCAGGTCACCGCCGGCATCAACTCGGTGGCCTCGGCCGCCGCCAATCTCGGTGCCGTCAAGAACCGCCTCGCGACCAACACTGAGTTCGTCAAGACCCTGATGGACTCCGTGGACCGCGGTGTCGGCCAGCTCGTCGACGCCGACATGAACGCGGAATCGACCCGGCTTCAGGCGCTCCAGACCCAGCAGCAGCTCGGCGTTCAGGCGCTCTCGATCGCGAACCAGAACAGCCAGAGCATCCTGTCGCTGTTCCGCTAGGCCGCGGCTTCGAAAACGACCGTGCTCCTCAGGGAGCACGGTCTCCGCCATGAACGGCGGATCTGACGGCACACGACGTGCTCACATCGACCTCCTGACGCCACCTTCCAGGCAACACGCCGTCGCCGATCGCACCGCGATGCGACCGGCCGTCCGCTTGTTGCCGACGCGCGCGATTGCGTCACTCAGTCTCTTGTAAAATTGCAACGCCTCGCCTGCGAACCGACACATTCGTGGTCTCGCGCAACCTTCAGACAAGGTTGGCAGCAGAGTGTCCTCTACGTTCGCATTGGTATGAGGTCACATGCTGTTCAGTCGTGCGCAGATACAGCAACTGCTCAACAATCTGCTGGAGCTTGGGCCGCGACGCCTGATGGCCTTGGGATTGATCGGTTTCGCCGTTCTCGTCACCGTCGTGGGCGGCGCCTATTATCTGAGCCGGCCTGAATTCGAAACGCTCTATACGGGCCTTTCCCGCGAAGACGTGACGCGCATGGGTGCCGCGCTGCGCGAGCAAAACATTACCTTCGACGTCAACACCGCCGGCGACGCGGTCTCGGTGCGTCCGAGCCAGACCATGCAAGCGCGGATGCTGCTCGCCGAGAAGGGGCTGCCGACCAGCGCAAATTCCGGCTACGAGCTGTTCGACAAGATCGGGTCGCTGGGTTTGACCTCGTTCATGCAGGAGGTCACCAAGCTCCGGGCGCTGGAAGGCGAAATCGCCCGCACGGTGCAGTTGATGAAGGGCGTGAAGGCGGCGCGGGTGCATATCGTGATGCCGGTGCGGGGGTCGTTCCGCGCGACGCAGCAGCCGCCTTCGGCATCGGTCGTGCTGCGCACCGACGGCGCGATCGAGGCACGCACGGCGCAGTCGATCCGTCATCTCGTCGCGGCGGCCATTCCGGGCATGACTCGCGACAAGGTCACGGTGCTGGACGCCGACGGTTCGATGCTGCTTGCCGAAGAGGACGAGGCGACTGCTGCTCCGACCAAGATGGCGAGCCTGCAGAAGACGGTCGGCGGGATGGTGCAGGAGAACATCCGCAAGGCGCTGACGCCGTATCTTGGCCTCGACAATTTCGAAGTGAGCGTTGCATCGCAGCTCTCCACCGACAAGCGGCAGATCAACGAAACCGTCTACGATCCCGAAAGCCGCGCCGAGCGCTCGGTCCGGAATGTCCGCGAGAACGAGAAGTCACAGAACGCGGATCGTTCGCAGCCGACCACGGTGCAGCAGAATCTTCCCGACCAGCAGGTGAACGCCGGCGGCACCAAGAATTCCAGCGAGGACAAGACTCGCCGCGAGGACGTCACCAATTTCGAGGTCTCGTCGAAGACCACGACGACGGTGAGCGACGGCTATTCGGTGAAGAAGCTGTTCATTGCCGTGCTGGTGAACCGCGGACGGCTCATTGCCGACCTCGGCGACAAGAGCAACCAGGCCATCGTCGACAGCAAGCTCGCCGAGATCAGCCAACTCGCGGCCACGGCCGGCGGGCTGGACAAGGCGCGCGGCGACCAGATCCAGGTGACGGCCGTCGATTTCATCGAAGGCTCGCGCGAACTGGCGCCGGTGCCGCCCATCAGCTTCGTCGAGATGATCAACAAGCAGCTCGGCAGCGTCATCAACGCGGTCACGATCCTGGCCGTCGCTTCGATGCTGGTGTGGTTCGGACTTCGTCCTGCAGTCAACGGCATTTTGACCCATCGTGCGGCGCAGGAGCAGACCGAGGCCGCGGAAGCTGCCCAGCTCGAGGCGGCCGCCGGCGCCCTTGCATTGGCAGACAGCGAGGAGAGCGAGCTCAACCTGGTCGAAGACCTCGAAGGCAAGATGCAACGAACGCCGCAGAAGCGGTTGGAGCAGATCGTCCGTCTCGATCAGATGCAGGCGGCAGCGATCCTTAAAGACTGGATGCGACGCGAGGAGGCGGCATGAACGCGGCAATCGGAAAGCTCCTGACGCAGTTCGACGCGAACGGGCGGGTCAAATCGCCTCCGCCTCCACCGCCGCCCAAAATCCAGGATGTGCTGACGAGGCCGAAGGAAGCCCGGCGCGAGCCTCAGCCGCAGCCCCAGACCCATTCGCAGCCGCAGCTTCAGTCGCCGCCTCCGGCGCCGAAGGCGGAAGCCCCGGCGGCCAATCTCCTGGATGATGCCTTTCGGCGCGGGCATGCGGCCGGCGTCGCGGAGGGCGAGTCCAGGATCGCCGAGGAAAGAGTTCGCAGCGCGATCCGGCTCGGCGAAGAGCGGGCCAAGTGGTCCGACCAGCAGGCGGTGGCGGTCGTCAGCGGCTTCGAGACGGCTTGCCGCGAAATCGAGACCAACATCGCGAGCTCCGTTGCGCGGATATTGCTGCCGTTCCTCGCCGATGCGGTCCGCGACAAGGCGATCGGGTCGCTGGTCGAGCAGATTGCGGCGCTGACCGGCAATTCGCCGGTGCCGGTCTTCAAGGTCACCGGCCCGAGCGAACTGCTCGACCTGGTGAGGACGCAGCTCGGGACGGCGCGGCGAACCGGCATCGAGTATGAGGCCGCCGATACTTTCGAGGTTCGCGTCGTGGCCGACCAGACCGTGATCGAGACGCAGATCACAGCCTGGAGCGAGCGCCTGAAAGAGGCGCGCCGGTAGTCCGTCATGAATGAGGTCAAGTCAGAACTCGTCATCATCCGCCGGCGGAGCGCCTTCGACGACGAGAAACCGCACGGCGGCGTCTGGAAGATCGCCTATGCGGACTTCATGACAGCGATGATGGCGTTCTTCCTGGTGATGTGGCTGATCAATGCACTCAACCAGGATCAGAAGCAGGTGGTCGCGAGCTATTTCAATCCGATCAAGCTCGCGGAGAACGCACCTGCCCCGAAGGGACTCAAGGATCTCTCCAAGAAGGAGCCGTCGTCGTTCGACGGCCAGGACGGCAGGCGCCAGCCGGGAGGACCGAGCGAGGAACGTCGCGGTGACTCTCCGACGGCCGAGAAGCCGCCCTTCTACGAGGAGAAGGTCCTGTTCCGCGATCCCTATACGACGCTCGCCGAGATCGCCAGCAGTGCGAACCAGGCCTCGGGCCAGCGGCGCGCCGGCGCCCTGACGTCCGCCGAAGAGGATGGCCTCAAGGGAGGCGACGCCTACCGAGATCCGTTCGATCCCGGCTATTGGAAGCTTGCGCCGCAGGCGACCAAGGATGCCGATCGCATCATCGAGGGCGAACCCAAGCCCAAGCCAGAGCCCGAGTTCAAGTCGAATGCGTCCACGCGCGACACTGCGTCCGGGACAGGCCAGGGCGAGCCGCAGGCACGCCGAGCCAGGCAGGACGATGCCGGCGGAAGCGTGGCTCCGAACGGCGACGCGTCGTCCGGAAGCCTGTCGCCTCTGCTGCCGCCGGGGCCCGCGTCGTCGCTGTTCTCACGCGAAGGGAGCGCGCAGCCGGGTGCCCAAGCTGGTAATCAAGCCAATGCCGCCGCGCAGCCGCGTCCCAACGATGCGACGAAGGAATCCGAGCCGCGCGACGCGGTTCAGGCCCAGCAATTAACGGTCAAACAGCTTCAGTCGGCGATCGCGGATGCGCTGTCGGACGTCAAGGCCGGCGCGGGACCGGTGGCCGAGGTGCGTCAGGTCGAGGAAGGCCTGCTGATCAGCCTAACCGACGATGCGAACTTCGGCATGTTCGCGGTCGGCTCGGCTGAGCCGCGGCCCGAACTCATCCGTGTGATCGACAAAATCGGCCCGCTGCTGACAAAGCGTCCCGGCGTGATCATAGTCCGCGGCCACACCGACAATCGGCCGTACCGTTCGGAGACCTACGACAACTGGCGGCTGTCGACGGCCCGTGCGCAGATGGCCTATTACATGCTGGTCCGCTCCGGCGTCGATGCGCAGCGCATCGAGCATGTCGAGGGTTATGCCGATCGGCGGCCGAAGCTTCAAAACGATCCCGCGGCTGCGCAGAATCGCCGGATCGAGATCATGGTCCGGGAGAAGCGTCCTTGATCTGGCCTCTTCTCCGCGCCGCGCTGCTGATGCTGCTGCCGTTCACGGCGGCAGGCGCGTTCGCCGAGCCGGCACCGACGCCAGCCCCGGCGGCATCGACATCGAGCGAGCCGTATGAGCTCGTTCGGGCGTTGCAGACCGTGCAGGACGGCATCGCCAACGGCGATACCGCGGCGCACGGCAGCCACGGCGCATTGATCCGGCAGATCGGCGAAAAATTTCTCGCCGCCGATCCGGGCGTGTGGAGTAATTCGCAGAACGGCCAGGCCGCCGTCATCTATCTGCTCAGCGGCGGCGCACCGCAAATCATCCGCAAGCTGCCGCGAGACAAGCTGAACGTCGATGGACGGCTGTTCGATGGCGCGCTTGCCTATGTCGAGGGTCGTCAGGACGAAGCGCGCGAACTGCTCAAGGACGTCAAGCCGCGGACGATTCCGTCGGGCCTGGGCGGACAGCTCGCGCTGGTCCAGGGCGCGCTGTTCGCACGCGCCGAGGCATCGCTTGCAATCGAGCGTCTGGATGACGCGCGCCTGCTCTTGCCGGGCACATTGGTGGAGGAGGCAGCCCTGCGGCGAGAGATCTTGCTGGTCGGGCAAGCCGAGGATTTCGACAAGTTCGAGTTCCTGGCGCTGGCTTATATCCGGCACTACCACAACTCGGTCTATGCGGGGGACTTCTGGCAGCGTTTTTCCACGGGTCTGACGCAGTCGAGCCTCGCGCTCGACGAGCGTCGGTTTGCGCGGATCAGCACTTTGCTGGAGCAGATCGACCGCGCGAGCCGCCTCAAGCTCTATCTCGTGATCGCGCGCACCGCGATGGTGCGCGGAGGGCTGGCCGTGACCCGGCTTGCCGGCGAACGCGCGCTGGCACTCAGCGCCGATGCCTCGGCGGAGCGCGAGCGGGCGCATTTGTTTCGCGGCGTGTCGCGGGCGCTCACCGACGAATATGACGGCGGTTTCGCCGAGTTGAAGGCGCTCGACCGGTCGAAGCTGCCGGAGCGCGACATTCCCTTTCTCAATGCAACGGTGCAGCTCGCACTCGACGTTCGCAAGCCGTTCGCTGGCGGATCCGCCGCCGCAGCCGACAAGCCTCCGGTCACGCCGGCGCGTCTCGACCTCGCGTCGTCGACCGCAACGCTTGCTCGCGCGCAGAAGCAGCTCGGCGAGCTCGAACTCCTCACCAGGGATCGCCGTCCATGACGAAGCTCAGTGGAACCTCCGGACAGGTCTTTTCGGGTCTCGCCGAAAGCCTCAACATGCGGGGCACATCGCGCTCCGGCAAGAGCGCCGGGGCGAAAGCGCCGGCGGACTCGTCCTTCAACGATCTGCTGCACACCGTCTCGAATCTCGCGAAGCGGGCGCTCAACGACGGGGGCAGCGATACGGCCGTCAAAGCCGGAACGCTGCGGACGCGCCTGGCGCACCAGAGCGGGAAGGACAACGCGAGCGACGAGGAAGAGCCCGGATCCAGCGAGAATCTCACCGAGAAATCTTCCGACAAAAAGGTCGACAAACCCTCCGGGAAACATGGACTTCTCGATCATACCGAGCACACCGACGTCCAGGGCCGATCGAGCATTGCCGGGATCATCGGGCAGGAGAGCGTCGCCGGGCCGCAGGTCGTGATGCCGCAGATGCAAGCACCGGCCGGCGACAAGAAGGGTGCGTCCGGGCGCGACGAGCGGTCTGCCACGACGAAGCGCGACGTTCAGGCCATGGGCACGTCGAAGGCGACAGCCGAGCTCCCATCTCCGGTGGCTCCAGCCGCCGCGCATTCGCAGGCCGCGACTTCGCACGCCGGAGTTACCGACCAGGCGTCATCGCCGGAAAGCAGTGTGCCGCCGACGGCAACGGCACCCGGCTTCGAGGCCATCGCGGCCAATGTCGAGCGTGCCGCCAAGGCTTCGGCGCGGGATGCATTGCCCGGAACGACCAAGGTCACCGTGGTTCAGCAGGAGACCCATCTGCCGCCGGCGCAGTTCAACGCTCCGCAGCAGGTTGCCAACGCTGTCGTCGCCGAGCTGAAAGAAGCTCCGGCACCGACGGCGTCCGCAGCTCCAGATCTTACCACGTCCCAAGCCAATGCGCCGGATCAGCCGCTCAAGATCCTGACCATCAATCTCGAGCCGGCCGCGCTCGGCAATGTCACCGTGCGCCTTCGTCTCGTCGGCAACGAAGTGTCCGTCCACCTCGCCGCCGAGCGCAAGGACACGAGCCAGATGCTGGACCAGCAGCGCGATTCGATCCGCGACCTGATGCAGTCGGCGGGCTACGTCGCCGATGTTGCACCCGTCCAGCACGGCTCGCTGGATGGTTTCCAGAGCGGCTCCGGCCAATCGCAGCCGCAGCTTTCGGGCCAGCAACAGCCCTCGTCGCAGTCGCAAGGCACGTTCGACGGTACGAGTAATTCGTCGGGACAAGCGGACGGCGGCGCGAAGCAGGCCCGACAGGAGCGCCAGTCCAACCAGGAGACGCGTCATGACCAAGACGTGGCGCCGCAGACTCGTCGCGGCCCTGTTTATCTGTAACGCCGGCGCTGCGGCTGCAGCAACCGACAATTCGCGCCCGTGCGAGCGCGAGATGGCGCGTGCGTCCCGGCAGCACGGAATCCCGCTCGGCATTCTCTACGCGGTCGGCTTGACCGAGACCGGGCGGCGCGGCGCACTTTATCCTTACGCGCTCGGCGCCGAAGGACAGACCGTATTCGCCAAGGACATGAACGACGCGATCGCCAACTTCGAAGCCATGCGAGCCAAGGGGATCAAGCTGATCGACCTCGGCTGCATGCAGATCAACCATTACTATCATGGCGACAAATTCGTCTCGGTCCGGGCGATGTTCGATCCCGCTGGGAATGTCGACTACGCCGCGCGCTTCCTGAAAGAGCTGAAGCAGCGCGAGGGCAGTTGGACCATGGCAGTCGCCCGCTACAATGCAGGCCCCAACAACCAGCCGGCACAGAAGCGCTACGTCTGTCACATCGTCGCGCATCTCGTCTCAAGCGGCTTCGGCGCGTGGACCGACAAGGCGCGCTCGTTCTGTCAGCCCAAGACGGGCTGACGACATGAAGTTGTGCATGGCTCCTTACCATCAGCCCCGCGCAAGCAAACCCCATCATTGTAATTACAACCTACTTAAGGAGCCCAATCCATGAGCCTCTACGGCATTATGCGTACCGGTGTTTCCGGGATGGCCGCGCAATCCAACAAGCTGTCGACGGTTTCGGACAACATCGCGAACGTCAACACCACCGGCTACAAGCGGGCTTCGACGGAATTCTCCTCGCTGATCCTGAAGAGCGGTTCGGGCAATTACGATTCCGGCGCGGTCGAGACCACCGTCCGCTATGCCATCAGCGATGCCGGACATACGCAATTCACCACATCGAGCACGGACCTTGCCGTTCAAGGCAACGGCTTCTTCGTGGTATCGGACGCCACCAACACGCAGCAATTCCTGACGCGGGCCGGCTCGTTCGTCCCGGACAGCCAGGGCAATCTGGTCAATGCGGCCGGCTACTACCTCCTCGGCCAGCCGGGGAAGGTGACCAATTTCTCGCAGAACAGCCTGTCGGGAATGCAGATCGTGAACATCGCCCAGGTCTCGCAGGTGCCCGTGCCATCGACGGCGGGAACGCTCACCACCGGCAATCTGGATCCGACGGCAGCACCCATTGCCGGTCCGCCCGGCCCGGGCGCGTACTCGTCGAAAAGCTCGATCGTGACCTACGACAATATCGGCCAGGCCGTTAAGGTCGATCTCTATATGTCCCATACCGCGAATGTGCCGGGCGTGTCGGACACGTGGCAAATCCAAGCCTACGACTCGACGACGGGCGCCACGCTCGGCGCGACCGGCGCTTATACCTTCGACACGACGACGGCCGGAAAGGGCGCGCTGGCCGCAGCGAGCGCCACGACGCTTGCATTTCCGGTCACCAACGGCGCGACCGTGACCCTCGACTTGTCGAACATGACGCAGGTCGGCACCAACTTCAGCTTCAAGGCCACTGTCAACGGTAGCGTTCCGTCGGCCATCGATAAGGTCGACGTTGACCAGAACGGGTACGTGACCGCCGTGCTCAAGAATGGTCAGCAGCTGACGCTCTACACGCTCATGCTCGCCGACGTGGCGAGCCCCGATAATCTGACGCCCGAGCCGGGCAACGTCTATTCGACCAACCAGAATTCGGGCAACGCCCAGGCCGCGAATGCCGGCACCGGTGGGCTTGGCACGATCCAGTCTGACGCGCTGGAAGACTCCAACGTCGACCTCGCGGACGAGCTCACCGGGATGATCGAGGCACAGCGCGGCTTCACCGCGAACTCGAAATCGTTCCAGACCGGCGCCGACCTACTCGACGTCGTCGTCAACCTGAAGCGCTGAATCCTTCAGCGCTCATCCCGGCCAAGAGTAGACCATGTCCCTTACCGCTGCTCTCGACTCAGCTCGCGCATCGCTCATGGCGTCGGGCATCCAGTCGTCGACGATCTCGCGCAACATCGCCGGTGCCAGTGCCGCCGGCTATTCGCGCAAGATCGCCGTATTGGACACTCTCCCCGGGGCCGGCGTTTACGTGGCGGCGATCCAGCGCGCCGCCAGCTCGGGGCTCTACGACAATGTCTTGACCGCAACCTCGACGTCGGCCAAGCAGAGCGCGATCCTTGACGGTCTCCAGAAGATCGCATCTGCCACGGTGGACGATCCGGAACTCGACCAGTCGCCGACGGCGCAGCTCAATGCGCTGAAGAAGGCGCTGCAGCAATATGCCAACGCCCCGGACAACACCACGCTGGCGCAGGCAGCGGTGACGTCCGCCAAGGACATGGCGACTGCGCTCAATCAGGCGACTCTGACCGTGCAGTCGGCCCGTGAGGGCGCGGATGCCGACATGCAAACGTCGGTTCAAAACATCAATCGGCTGCTCTCCCAGTTCCAGACCGTCAATACCGCGATCGTGAAGGGGACGATCTCCGGCGACGACATCACGGACTACCTCGACCAGCGCGACAGCATCGTCTCGCAGCTGTCGCAGGAGGTCGGGGTCTCGATGTCGATCCGTCCCAACGGCGACGCGGCGCTCTATACCGACAGCGGCGTCGTGCTGTTCGACAAGATAGCGCGGACGGTGAGCTTTGCGCCGACGAACGCCTATACGGCCGGCACCACCGGCAATGCCGTCTATATCGACGGTGTTCCGGTGACCGGCGCCAATTCCGTGATGCCGCTCAAGTCCGGCAAGCTTGCTGGCCTGGCCCAGCTGCGCGACAATGACACGGTTACTTACCAGAGCCAGCTCGACGAAATCGCGCGCGGCCTGGTCGACGCCTTCAAGGAAAGTGACCAGTCGGCTGTTCCGACGCTGCCCGATGTCCCCGGTCTCTTCACCTACCCCGGCGCGCCGGCGATGCCGGCGAGCGCCACCGTCCTGGTGGGCCTCGCTGGCACGATCTCGGTCGCTGCATCGGTCGATCCGGCCCAGGGCGGCAATCCCAATCTGCTGCGCGATGGCGCGATCAGCGGCAACGTCGCCTACCAATACAATACCGCCGGCAACGGCGGCTACTCGGCGCGGCTGCAGCAGCTCATCGGCGCCATGGATGCGTCTCAGCCGTTCGATGCGACCACGCAAGGCAAGCCGAACGGCAGCTTGATCGACTTCGCGGCGTCGTCGACGAGCTGGATCGAAAACCAGCGCAAGACCGCGGACTCCAACGTCACCTACCAGAAAACGCTGCTCGACCGCAGCACCGCGGCGCTGTCGAACGTCAGCGGCGTCAACATGGACGACGAGATGTCGTTGATGCTTCAGGTCGAACGAACCTATTCGGCCTCGTCGAAGATCATCTCGACCGTCGACGAAATGTTGCAGAGCCTGCTGGCTGCCGTGGGAAATTAAGCCATGATGAGCGCGAACTACATCTCGACCTTGATGCTGTCGTCGTCGTTGAGGTCCTCGATCACCAACAATCAGGCCGCGTTGGCCAAGGCCTCGAAGGAAGCCACCACCGGCCGCTTCGCCGATGTTGGCCTCGAGCTTGGCGCCACGACGGGAGGAGACGTCACCCTGCGGGCGGATTTGAGCTTCGCCGATCAGCTCGTCGATACCAATGGGCTCGTCGCGGGGCGACTGGACATAACGCAGAGCCGGATCACCCAGCTTGGATCGACCGCGACGGACTTCCTCAAGGACCTGATCGCGGCTCGCAGCACCGACGGCGGCGGGCGGATCATCCTGCCGCCTGCGTCCTCCAACCTCCAGGATCTGATTGGCGCGCTGAACGTCTCCTATAACGGCTCGTCACTCTTTGCGGGCATCAACACGCAGAACACGCCGATCACGCCCTACACCGCGGGCTCGGCCAGCAAGAACCAGGTCGACGCCGACTTCTTTGCGACCTTCGGCTTCTCGCAATCATCGCCCAGCGTGAACACAATCACTCCTGGCCAGATGCAGACCTTCCTCGACACCACCTTCGATGCGGAGTTCGCGAGCCCGGCCTGGAACACCAATTGGTCTTCGGCGACCGACCAAGTCATGCAAAGCCGCATCTCCACGACCGAGATTGCCGATACCTCCGTCAGCGCCAATCAAACAGGTTTTCGCAAGCTCGCCGAGGCCTACACCATGATGGCGGATCTCGGAAACGCCAACCTGGATCAATCGACGTTCCAGGTCGTCGTGGACAAGGCCATCGGTCTTGTCGGAAACGCCATCACTGACCTTGCTACCCTTGGCGGCGACATCGGCACGGTCCAGCAGCGGATCACCTCCGCAACCGACAAGCTCAAGACGCAGCAGGATATTCTGAACAATCAGATCGTCGGTATAGAGAAGGTCGACCCGGCGGAAGCCTCCGTCAGGGTCAACACCTTGCAGACGCAGATCCAGACGGCACTTGCGCTCACCTCGCAGCTCCAGAAGATCAGCCTCATCAACTATCTCTGAGTCCAGCTCCTTCGTAAGGCGCGTAACCCTTGTCTTGTTGTTCGGTCTCCTGCGCAGAGTTGTCCTGATGACGTTTGAAGCCTATGAATCTGTCGTCGACGAGAGCGGCTATGAGGCGCGGGGCCGCGAGCGGCAGGCGCTCAGCCTCGGCATCGACCGGCTCGAGCGGATCCAGGAGGACCGCTTCAGCCTCGAGGATCTGATCGAGAGCCTGCTCTATGTGCGGCGGCTGTGGACGATCTTCATCGAGGATCTCGCACACCCGGAAAATGGACTTCCGGAGAAGCTGCGCGCCGACATCATCTCGATCGGGCTATGGGTGGTCAAGGAAGCCGACCGCCTTCGTGAAGAAAAGTCGAATGACGTGATCCAGCTCATCGAAATCAACCGCCTGATCCGAGACGCACTTTGATGAAGATATCCTTGCGTGCGGGCGAACGGGTCTACATCAACGGCGCGGTGCTGCGCGTGGACCGCAAGGTCTCCGTCGAGCTCGTCAACGACGTGATGTTCCTGCTCGAAGGGCAGATCATGCAGGCCTCCGACGCCACCACGGCGCTGCGGCAGCTCTATTTTATCGTCCAGCTCATGCTGATGAATCCGACCGACGTCCGGGATGCTTCGGCTCTCTACGGGCAGCATCACGCCGCTCTGCTCGCGGTGTGCGAGAGCCAGGAGATGCTGGTCGGGCTTGGCGCGGTCGACGACCTGGTCGGAGCGACCCGTTACTTCGAGGCGCTCAAGCGGATCCGGGCACTGTTTCCAGTGGAGCAGGCCATCCTGGCCGGCGCCACGATCGATTCCCCATTCGAGGCTGCCTGACAGGAGAACTACATGAACGTCACCAGCGCGACCGATAGCACCAGCAAGTCGTCCAGTTCGACCAGCTCGACGACGCCGAAGTCGAGCACCGGCGTCGACTACAACACGTTTCTTCAGCTCCTCATCGCGGAGATGAAAAACCAGGATCCGACCAATCCGATGGATACCTCGCAATATATGAGCCAGTTTGCGCAGCTCTCGTCGGTCGAGCAGGCGATGCAGACCAATACCAAGCTCGACGCTCTGCTGTCTTCGCAGTCGCTGTCGCAGGCCGACGGGCTGATCGGAAAGACCGTCAGCTTCACGGACGCGACCGGAGCGAGCTTCAGCGGCAAGGTCGCTTCGATCTCCATCAACAGCGACGGCTCCGTCGCGACGCTCGAGAACGGCACGAAAGTCGCGATCGGCCCCGGTCTCACGATCAGCCAGTCATGAACGAACGGGATGCTCTCGACATCGTCCAGGCGGCGATCTGGACCATCATCGTCGCCTCCGGGCCTGCCGTCGGTGCCGCGATGCTGGTCGGCACCATCATCGCGCTGATCCAGGCGCTGACCCAGATCCAGGAGGTGACGCTGACCTTCGTTCCGAAGATCATCGTCATTCTCGTGGTCGTTGCCGTCTCCGGTTCCTTCATCGGAGCCCATCTCTCCACCTTCACCGAGATGGTCTATTCGCACATCGAGCACGGCTTCTGATCCGGACGGTCCCGGCCGCCTCTGCCGCCCCTGCCACCACCACCCCCGCGTAAGCTTTGCACGGCAGATTACGGGCCGGATCCTCTGCCGGTGACCCATGTCCGATACGTTAGCCGCTAGCCTGCCGACCCCGCGACGATTGGGCGCCGATGCCTTTTTCGCAGGCGGCATCGTGGCCATGCTCACGATCCTGTTCCTGCCCATACCGCCGATCCTGATCGATCTCGGCCTCGCGTTCTCGATCGCGCTCTCGGCACTGATCCTGATGGTCGCACTGTGGATCCAGCGGCCGCTTGATTTTTCTGCCTTCCCGACCGTGCTCCTGATCGCGACGATCCTGCGGCTTGCGCTCAACGTCGCAACGACCCGTCTCATCCTGTCGCGCGGCGGGGAGGGGGAAAACGCCGCGGGCCATGTCGTTGCCGGTTTCTCGAAGTTCGTCATGGGCGGCGACTTCGTCATCGGCCTGATCATTTTCGCGATTCTGGTCACGGTGAACTTCGTCGTGATCACCAAGGGCGCGACGCGTATCGCCGAAGTCGGCGCCCGTTTCACTCTGGATGCCATCCCCGGCAAGCAGATGGCGATCGACGCGGATCTGTCCGCGGGCCTGATCGACGACAAGGAAGCCCAGCGCCGGCGCCGCGAGCTGGAAGAGGAGAGCGCGTTCTTCGGCGCCATGGACGGTGCCTCGAAATTCGTTCGCGGCGACGCCGTCGCCGGTTTGATCATCACCGCGATCAACATTTTCGGCGGTATCATCATCGGCGTGACGCATCACGGGTTGACGCTGGCACGCGCCGCCGACGTCTACACCAAGCTGTCCGTGGGCGACGGTCTGGTAACGCAGATGCCGGCGCTGATCGTGTCCCTGTCGGCGGGCCTGCTCGTCTCGAAGGGCGGCACCCGGGGTTCGGCCGAGCAGGCCGTGTTGCGGCAGCTCGGCGGCTATCCGCGCGCGGTGTCGGCCGCCGCGTTGATGATGTTCGTGCTCGCCTTGATGCCGGGGCTGCCGACGGCGCCCTTCCTGCTGCTCGGCGGCGTCATGGCCTTCGTCGGGTATTCGCTGCCGAGGCGGCAGGCAGCCCTGAAGCAGAAGGAAGATGCGCGCAAGGCCGACGAACGCGCCCAGGTCGATGCCAAGGAATCCGTCAAGGAATCGCTCAAGACCGCGGAGATCGAGCTGGCGCTCGGCGGTCACCTCTCGGTGCATCTGCTGGGCTCGCGCAACGAACTGGCGCATCGCGTGGCCAAGATCCGCAAGAAGTTCGCCAAGCAGTACGGCTTCGTGGTTCCCGAGATCAAGCTCACCGACAATCTGTCGATCGATCCCAAGGGATACCAGATCCGGATCCACGACACCCGCGTCGCCCAGGGCGAGCTCCGGCTCGGAGAAGTGCTGGTCCTCGTCGACAAGGACGGCAAGCCCGACGTTCCCGGCGAAGAGGTGATCGAGCCGGCCTTCGGCATGAAGGCGCTGTGGGTGACGGACGCGTTCACCGACGAGGTCAAGCGTCAGGGCTGCAAGCCGGTCGACAATCTGTCGGTGCTGCTCACGCATCTGAGCGAAGTGATCAGGGCCAACCTCGCCCAGCTGCTGTCCTACAAGGACATGCGCGGCCTGCTCGACCGGCTCGATCCCGAATACAAGCGCCTGGTCGAGGATCTCTGCCCGTCGCAGATATCGTATTCGGGGCTGCTGGCGATCCTGAAGATCCTGCTGGCCGAGCGCGTGTCGATCCGCAACCTGCATCTGATCCTCGAAGCCATCGCCGAGATCGCGCCTCATGTGCGGCGCTCCGAGCAGGTGGCAGAGCATGTGCGTACGCGTCTTGCCCAGCAGATTTGCGGCGATCTCTCCGACAACGGCGTGCTCAACGTCGTCCGTCTCGGCAACCGCTGGGATCTCGCGTTCCACCAGAGCTTGAAGCGCGACGCCAAGGGCGACGTCGTCGAATTCGACGCCGATCCGCGCCTGATCGAGCAGTTCGCGACCGAAGCCAGCGCCGCGATCCGCAAGTTCACCGAGAACGGCACCAGCGTGGTGCTGGCCGTGACCCCGGAAGCGCGTCCCTACGTCCGGATGATCCTGGAGCGGGTCTTTCCGACACTGCCGATCCTGTCGCATGTCGAAGTCGCGCGCAGCACCGAAATCAGGGCCCTCGGAGCCATATCGTGATCAGCGGCCTCACCGACAGCGTGCTGGTGACGTTCATCGTGTTCTGCCGCATCGGTGCCTGCCTGATGCTGGTCCCCGGCTATTCCAGCGTCAATGTTCCGGCCCAGGTCCGCTTGTTCGTTGCGCTGGTGACGACGTTCGCACTGACGCCGATCCTGGCCGCCGTCCTGAAACCTCTCACGGACAACGCGGCGCCGCTGACGCTCGCGCTCCTGATCTGCTCCGAACTCGTGGTCGGTGCCGTCATCGGGCTCGGCGGTCGCGTGTTCTTTCTCGCACTCCAGACCATGGCCACCGTGATGGCCAGCGCGATCGGGCTGAGCAACATCCCGGGGACGCCGGTCGGCGACACCGATCCGGCGCCGGCCCTGGTGCCGCTGATCATGACGTCGGTCACGACGCTGTTCTTCATGACCGACCAGCACTGGCAGGTCCTGCGCGGGCTGATGAACTCCTACGACGTCTGGCATCCCGGCGACCGGCTCGGCGGCAGCATGCCGCTCGACCAGCTCGTCGGCCGGCTATCGGAGGCATTCGTGCTGACGCTGCGGATCGCCAGCCCTTTCATCGTCTATTCGGTCGTCGTCAACCTGGCGGTCGGCCTGATCAACAAGCTGACGCCGGCGATTCCGGTCTATTTCATCTCGGTGCCCTTCGTGCTGTTCGGCGGCTTCCTGCTGCTCTACCTCACCAGCGACGAGCTCCTGAGGCAATTCATGCTCGGCGTCTCATCGTGGCTGGCGGAGTAATCGCCATGACGTCGCGCGCGGACAAGCTCGGCCGGATGGTCTCGCTCGTGAAGCTCCAGCTCCGGTTGTCAGAGTGGCAGCTCGCGCAGCTGCGGCAGCAGGAGCGCAGCTTGCAGGACGTACAGGAATGGCTGGTCGGAACTCTCAACGAGGGGAAGCCGCCGGCGGGATCATCGAGCGAATCGATCGCGCGGCGCCTGACCAGAACCAGCGTCGGCGCGCGCGCGATTCAGGCCCAGGCCTCGCAGCAGCTCGACCAGGTTCGCGCGGAGAGCCGCCGTGTGAAGCAGTTCGAGCAGGTCGCGAAGGCGGCGCTCGCGGACAAGCTTCGCGACGTCGAGAAGCGATCGCTCGAGGAGATGACGGGAACAAGCCTCACCGTGCGCGAGTGGACGCCACGGCCAGCCAATCGGACCAAGACATGATCGTGACCGCGACACCCGACCTCGTTCTCGACGTCCTCGACGCCGCCGATCCCGTGACGCAGCGCGCGGCCACAGCGAAGCTCGACGCGCTCAAATCATCGGACACGGATTTCGCCGCCACGATGGATGCGGAGGTCGGCAAGGCCAAGGCGGCGGCTGCCGATCAATCCGCGACGAAGCTTTCGGAACCGCAGTCGGGTGCGGTGAACGGAGCGCCGGTGCAGGTGATCAAGGCGCCGGCATCCGGCGAGGTGTACCGCAAGTTCGAGGCCTTCATCCTCCAGACCTTCGTCGAGACGATGTTGCCGAAGGAGTCGGAGGAGGTCTTTGGAAAAGGCACGGCCGGCGGCGTCTGGAAGTCGATGCTGGCGGAGCAACTTGGTGCTCAGCTGGCAAAGGGCAAGGGCATTGGCATTGCCAAGCAGCTCGCCGCCGCGCATCCGGCGGGGCCGGATGCTACGGGCAAGGCCGGATGACGATCCGGGAATGGATGACAGAAGTTGAAGGGTGACTTTCCTATGCAGGCACAAGAAGGCGCGGCGGCCATGGTGATGGAACAGCCGGCCGTGGACACCGAGGCGACGACGATGGCAGCCGTGTCGGGCGATGGGCTGTTGCCCGTCCTGCTGCCGAATGTCGGTGGTGAGGTGGCGAACGACGGTGCGGACCCGGCGAGATCGGACGAGGTACGCGGCCTGTTAGCCGCGATCCGCCGGCTCGAAGCCATCGTCGAAGAGGAGACGGCAGCGCTCGCGACGGGCAAGAAAATCGACTTCGACGAGTTCAGCGCCCGGAAGAGCCGGAGCATGCTGGAATTCGTCCGCCTGATGCGGGCACGAATGCACCTCGGCGGCGAGGTCGAGATCACTGAGGAGATCCAGCGGCTGCGCGAGAAGCTCGAGCGAAACCGTTCCATCCTCGAAATGCATTACGATGCGGTGCGCGAGGTCGCGACCATCATAGTCAAGGCCATCAAGGACGCCGAGTCGGACGGCACCTATACCGGTCGCGCAGCACAGGACGGAAAATGATCAGACTCGTGCTAGCCGGGCTCTGGGTATGCATCCTCACCGCGGGAACGAGCTACGCCGTGGCCTATTGGAAGGAAAATGGCAGCCTGCTGCCGGCAAAGGACGAATACCTTGACGGGCTGCAGTACCAGAAGACGCGGGCGCTGAGCGTGCCCATGGTCGAGGGTGGCAACGTTCAGGGCTACATCGTCGCGCGCTTTGTCTACACCGTTGAGGCGCGAACCATGCACCAGCTCAACGTGCCGCCCGAGCCGTTCGTCGTCGATGAAGCCTTCCGCAGGATCTATGCCGACGACCGCCTCGATTTCAGAAAACTCGCTCGTTACGACCTCTCCATCCTCACGACGGCCATCAAGCAGCGTGTCAACGAGCGAATGCAGGCCGAAGTCGTCCAGGACGTCCTTGTCGAGGACTTCAATTACGTGTCGAAGGAAGAATTCCAGCAGAAGCCCTAGGGCATTATCGGTTCTGATTGAATCGGAAGCGAGCCTCTAGAATTATACTTAGACGCGAGCCGCAGCGCCGGTACTGCCGCGGCTCTGTTCGCCGTTGACGTCGCCGAAACTATAACGGCCTCTGCGAAGATGGTTCGCAGAGGCCGTTATCGGTTGCGTGGCAGCGCCCTGCCGATCAGTTTCCGGCTGGATACGCCACTGGGGCGGTATGCGCCCTGTTCAGCAGGATGCCGACCTCGTCGAGCTCCTGCATCGGCACGTCGATGGTTTCGCCGGCCGGGATGTCGAGGCGGTACCCGACGTAACGGCGGGCCACGATCGCATCGAAGCCGAGGCGGTCGCGGAGTTTCTTGCGCAGCTTGCTGACGTGGCTCTCGATCACGCTCTCGTCGAACGTCGCTTCGAAGATGCCGTAGACCGCGTTGAAGATCTGCGTCTTGGTGACCCACTTGCCGTGGTTGCTGACCATATATTCGAGAATGCGCAGTTCGCGGCGGGGCAGGGTGAGAGCGTGGCCAGCTATCTCGGGGTCACGTCCGTTGAAGAAGACCTGGATCCTGGTCTCGCAGGGCCGCGGCAGTTCCCCGACCCGGCGGCGCGCAATCGCGGCCGTTCGGGCGAGGATCTCGCGGAGGTGAATCGGCACGTGGACGACGTCGTCGACGCCCGATTCGAAGAGCTCCAGCGTGTTCTTGAGCATCTTCTGGCCGCTCATGGCGATGATGGGAGCCGAGGAGCGCTTGCGCATCGCCCGCGGCAGGCTTCCGCGGGTGTCGCAATCCCCGAGGAGGAAGGCGTCCACCGCGGCCAGATCCGATTCACTCGCAGATTGCAGCCAGTCCCAGAATTCTCCGGAGGAGAAGCCGATCGACGATACACCTTCGCGAACGAGCCCTCCGACATAGCTGTTCGTGACGCTCTCGCGATCATCAACGATAATATACATCAGTTTTTCGCCCCTGTTTCGCACTTGTTACGGCCGGTTGGTTGTTGTGATGCCCGGCTCGGCAACTGTGCTGTTTGACGATATTCCTTCCCGCGAACCGTTATTATGGTTTCGATATTCGCGGGCAGCCCTACGCATTCAGTGCCTGCGTCTCGCAGGCCTGCTACTTCGACTCGATACTGAACGCTTACTGCGTGAGGCTCGGCGGGTGTCTTGCGGATCACCTCGCGGAGCGGATTGAGAAAGCGACCTAGAACAGTTGCGCCAAGTTGCTCATGCGTCCGAACGCCACTGTACTTTGTCGATCTCCTCGCTAACTGGCGAGAATCACTTGAGTAGGACCGTAACAATTGCCGATTTCCGATCAAGCGTGCGCAACTAAGCGTTTGCTACACGTGCTTGATGCTGTTGATTCGTTTCGAGTTGTTTCTTTGTATGTTCAATCGCATCAGTTGATTTGGAATTCGAACTAGTTTTGCACCTTGGCGGTTCTAAAGTTCCGCATCCCCGTATGATTACAGCTATTTTGGGCGGTGCTGCGCTTCATGCAAATTGAGGGATTTCAACCCCGGATTGACTCCCGTCATCGTCTTTCCACGTGCGACAATTCGACTCATGTATGGCGAGGCGACTCCAGCTTGGCGAAATCTTGGCGAGGGTGTGTCTTTCGAGTCGCACTCTCGCCACGTGCGTGACGCGTTTGACTCATGTGACGTCGCACCGCGCGTGATGAAAAGTTTTGGATGCGCACGTTTCAGGCAAGCTTCGGCAAATAACGTCACCGTTCGACAGATCGAACCGAACGGAGCATTCTCGCATGTTGTCCGATGGACAAGCTCGTCCCAACGCGACCGCGGATGTCTCCGCAGCGGCGAAACCGGCTGCGGAGACGCGCGATGCCAAAGACAATGCGGCGCCGACGGCCAAGCCTTCTGCAAATACCAAGCTTTTTGCAAACACCAAGCCTTTTGCAAATACCAATCCTTCCGCGACTACCAAGCCTGCTGCGAACACCAAGCCTGCGCCGGCAGCAGCGAGTGATGAAACTCTGGCGAAAGAGGCGCTCGAGGGTCTGAAGCGTATTCGCGCCAAGGCGCGCCTCGACAAGATGGCAATCCCCAAGCCTACGCCCATCGTGATCAAGCCGGCCGTGATCGTGGCCAAGCCGCCGCCGCCGCGTCCGACATGGGTCGCGCCGCTCGCGACATTGGCGGTCGCTGCGATCCTGGTCGTCTGTGCCTGCACCGGCGTGATCGCCTATTTCGCCATGCAGCCCGCCCAGAACAACGTCGCGGCCAATACTGAGATCAGGAATCTGCGCGAGACGGTGGCACAACTGCGCAGGCAGGTGTCGGGCGTGTCCGACAATCTCGACGGCCTGCGCACCGCGGTCGATCAGTCGAGCAAGGCGACCAATGACCGTTTTGGCCGTTTTGGCGAGAATCTGGATCGCATCGAACGGGTGAGCTCGTCCTCTACGGTGAAGCTCGACAAGCTTGCCCAGGTGCAGGCCCAGGCTCCGGCGCCCGTCGCTTCACAGCCAATGCCGATGATGGCCTCGGCTGCTACGCCCGAGGTCACGGGATCGGTAGCACCGTCCGAGCGCATTTCGGCTCCGCGCAAGACGGTCAAGGGCTGGTCAGTCCGCCAAGCCTATGAGGGGATTGCGATCCTGCAAGGCCCGAACGGCGTCATCGAAGCGGTGCTGGGACAGCAAGTGCCCGGCCTTGGCCGCATCGAGGAGATCAGAAACGAGAACGGACGTCTGGTGGTCGAGTCCAGCGGGGGCGTCATCTATTCGTCACGCAAGGCGACGCCCTGATCGAGGGCCGCCTTCTATTTACGGTGATGCTCGAAACTGGTGCATAGCAGATCGACCTCCGCCTCCGCGATCGGCGCGCGAAACAGGCGGCAGCTGAACTCGGCGGTCGTCCTGCTGTCCGTGGTGCTGCGATCTTCGCGGAGGAAGATGCATCGCTTGCAGACGTCGGTATGGTGCCGCTGTTCGGCTGCGTCCGACTGATCCAGCACGTGGCGGAGCGCGTCGCGGAAGCCGACCTTCGCCTCATCCTCGAGCACGCCGATGGACTCGATGAGGACGTTGACGGGGTCGCGCACCAGGAACTTCTTGCCCTGTTGTGTCACGCTCAGCATCACTGACCGCTTGTCCTGGGCCGAGCGCTTTCGCTCGAGATAGCCGAGCCGCTCCAGCTCGCCAATGATGAACGAGGCGGTGCCGCGCGTGGTGCCGACGTAACTCGCGAGCGCCGACGGCGTCCGGGAAAACCGGTTGGCGCGGGAAAGGAAACGCAGCGCCATCCACTCGCGGTCGCGCAAGCCGTGCTTGGCGCCTTCGAACCACAAGATACGGGCGACCTGTTCCAGCAGTTCGATCGATTCGCGAGCCAAGTTCATTTCAATTCCGGGTCGGATAAATCTTGATTCAATTGAGCTTTTGGTAGCGCAATCCTGGCGGCTGATAATGAAGATCCCGAGGGATGCGGAACCTTCCGACCGTGGAACTAGAGTGTCACGAAGAAAGTTCGAGTAAATCGCCCGGCTCAACTCTTCTGAAAATTTCAGTCAAATGACCGCGGCTTTGCGTGCAAATTCCGCTAGCGCGGGATGTGCGTGCGGCACGATGTGTCGTTGCGACTACCGCAAAGCCCATTTGTTGCGCGATGCGCCTCGAATTGCGCGAGCGGACGGGGCGGCCGCAACTGGGGCAGCGGAAAAGGGGACGGGGGAACCACCGTTTTCGGTTAATGAATGTTGCGTTGCAATGCGGCCAGGCGGTTAAATCGAAATAGGATCGAGCCCGGGAATGCCAGAGTGTCGTCCGTGATCGAGCAAGTGAAGCCGTTCAGCGTCAAGCGCGCAGCATTGGCCGCCACCGTCGGCAACATGCTCGAATTCTACGACTTCATCACCTACAGCTTCTTCGCCATCCAGATCGGCCATACCTTCTTCCCGACGGGAAGCGAGTACGGCAGCCTGATGCTGTCGCTGGCGACCTTCGGCGCCGGCTTCGTAACGCGGCCGATCGGCGGAATCGTGCTCGGGATCTATTCCGACCGGATCGGCCGGCGGCCTGCCATGCTGCTGAGCTTCGCGCTGATGGGGCTATCGATCCTGACCATCGCGCTCACGCCGTCCTATCAATCGATCGGCCTTGCAGCGCCCGTCATCGTGATCGCGGCGCGTATGGCGCAAGGCTTTGCTTTGGGCGGGGAGGTTGGACCGACCACCGCCTATCTGATCGAGATCGCCCCGCCCCAGCATCGCGCGCTGGTGGTGGCCTGGCAGCCGGCGAGCCAGGAGATCGCCGCGACCGCGGGCGCACTCGTCGGCGTCATCCTGAGCAGGACGATGGCGCCAGAGATGCTCGACGCCTATGGCTGGCGGGTGGCGTTTCTGATCGGGGCGGTGTGCCTGCCGTTCGGCGTCTGGATGCGCCGGACGCTGCCCGAGACGATCCCGCAGGCCCAAGCCGGTGTCCGCGCCGTCGAGCACACCAGTCATCTTTCGCAGGCGAGACGGCACCTTGGCGTCATCGGACTTGCACTGATGATCCTGGCAAGCGGCACGATCTCGACCTACGTCACCCAATATATGACGACCTATGCGCAGAACACGCTGCATGTGTCGTCGACACTGGCTTTCGCCGTGTCGCTGGTCAGCAATGGCATCCAGTTTGTCGGTGCGCTGGTCGGGGGCTGGCTGGCAGATCGTCTCGGTCGCAAGCCGGTGATGATCTGGCCGCAGCTCGCAACGCTGCTGCTGACCTACCCGACCTTCCTGTGGATCGTCCATGCGCCCGGCGCGTTGTCGCTCCTGGTTGGTTTCGGTGTCCTGTCCGTCATCGGCTCGCTGCCGTTCACTGCGTTCTACGCGACCTTCACCGAGGCGCTGCCCCAGAACATCCGCGGCGGTGTATTCGCGACCGTCTATGCGGTCGCGATCGCCAGCTTCGGCGGTACGGCGCAGCTCGTAGTCACCTGGCTCCTCCACGTCACCGGCAATCCGCTGGCGCCGGCCTGGTACCTGCTGCTTGCGGCGATCGTCGGACTAGTCGCGATGAGCCTCATGCCCGAGACTGCGCCAGTGAAACAGCGTCAGAACAAGACCTGAAAACAAGGCCTGAAAGCGGCGCGCTCGCAGGCTGGTGATTTGCGTTTCGCTGGCAATTATTGGCGAATGCGTCGCCTGAAGGATCAGGGGCACGCATCAGGAAGGACGAACCGATGAGTATCGAGACCACCATGACATCCGACGTCGTCGGGCTGACCAAGGTCGCCCCTGTCTCGCGCCGCGGGTTCATGAGCGCGACTGCGGCCGTCGCCGCCGGCTACACGCTTGCAGCCGGGCCCGTGCGCGCCGAGGCGATCACGACCGACACCGGCGGCCTCCAGACCGGCGACGCCAAGATCAAGGTCGGCTCCGAGCAGATGCCTGCGTATTTTGCCCGCCCCGCCGGCAACACCAAGGCGCCGGTGATCATCGTGGCGATGGAGATTTTCGGCCTGCACGAATACATCAAGGACGTGACGCGGCGCCTCGCCAAGCTCGGCGCATTCGCGATCGCGCCCGACTATTACTTTCGCAAGGGCGTCGATTTGACCAAGGTCACCGAGATCAAGGACCTGCTGCCGATCGTCAATGCCAAGCCGGACGCCGAGCTGCTGTCCGATCTCGACGCGACCGTGGCGTGGGCGGGATCGCAAGGCGGCGACACCGGTAAGCTCGGCATCATCGGCTTCTGCCGCGGCGGACGCACCGTGTGGGAATATGCCGCCCACAGCGGCACGCTCAAGGCCGGCGTCGCCTTCTACGGTCCGCCCGTCGATCCAGCCAATCCGCTGTGGCCGAAGAGCCCGATGCAGCTCGCGCCCGAGATGAAGGCACCGGTGCTCGGCCTCTATGGCGGCGCCGATACCGGCATTCCCGTCGCCCAGGTCGAGCAGCTCAAGACGGCCTTGCAGCAGAACAAGAAGACGGCCGAGTTCAAGATCTATCCGGAAGCGCCGCACGGCTTCCATGCCGACTACCGCGGCAGCTACCGCAAGGACGCCGCAGAAGATGCCTGGAAGCAGGCCCAGGCCTGGTTCAAGAAGTATGGCGTGTTGAGCTGACGCTTGGTCATGATCCTCGTTCCCCCGCTTGCCACAACGCATCGAGGGCGTGGCGGTAGGTCGGATACGCAAGCGTGACGCCGAGCTTGCGCTTCATTTTCGCGTTGGAAACACGAGCGCTGCTGGCATAGAAGCTGCGGGCCATCGCCGACATCTCGGCGGTCTCGAACGGCTCTTCCGGCGGCGGTGCAACGTTCATCAGCTTCGCCGCGTAAGCGATCACGTCCTGCGGCGGCGCCGGCTCGTCGTCACAGACGTTCCAGATGCCGCCGCTCGGGTGATGAATCGCGGCCATGATCGCGCTTGCGATGTCGTCGACGTGGATGCGGTTGAACACCTGTCCCGGCTTGATGATGCGCCGGGCCGTTCCAGCGCGCAGCGTCACCAGTGCGTTACGGCCGGGGCCATAGATACCCGCAAGCCGCAGGATCGCGGCGTCGCCACCGGTCGTGTCGGTCCATGCCTGTTCCGCCGCGACCCGCATGCGCGTGCGGTCGAGGCCGGCCTGTGGCGGCGTGCTCTCGTCGACCCAGCCGCCGGCGTGATCACCATACACGCCGATCGTGGAGAGATAGATGATCCTGCGGTGGCGGTCCGCCGCCAGCACGTCCGAGAAGGTCGCGATGGCAGGATCGCCGGCGCTGCCGGGCGGGATCGAGACGAGAAGGACATCCGCGTCTCGCATGCGTTCGACTGTCTCGCGTGCCGGACTGCTCCCAGAGAAGGCGTGTACCTCGATGCCGGCGAGGTCGCCCCGCTGCGCGGGATCGCGCACCGTGCCGGCGATATGCGAGAAGCCGCCACCGAACAGGCGGACGAAGTGCCGGGCACTGTAGCCGAGACCCAGGATAAAGAGCCGCATACGTCTTCCTTGCAGGTCGGAGTTCCCGTTCGCGCCGCAGCGCGCCCTCCGCTCATAAGAGATTTTTGGGTCCGGCAAAAGATATTGCGATTTGTCCCGCCCGCCTGTGCAGGCGATGGTCGCTCGTCGGAGGGACGCATCGAACATGCAGGCAGAAGCGCCCGCCATAATGGTATCTGACGCGGCTGAGCTGGTCCGACGCGCCGCCGCGCTGATCTTCGATGTCGACGGCACGTTGGCCGAGACCGAAGAGCTGCATCGGCAGGCCTTCAACCATGCCTTCGCCCGCCACGGTTTCGACTGGCGATGGGACCAGGCGGTCTACAAGGACCTGCTGCGGGTCACCGGCGGCAAGGAACGGATCCGCGCCCATCATGAAAGGCTGAGGATCGCCGCGCCATTATCGGATGTGGACATCGCGGAACTCCACCGCATCAAGACTGCGCATTTTGCCGAACTGGTCGAGACCGGCTGCTGCCCCTTACGGCCCGGGGTGACGGATCTGTTCGCTGCTGCCAAGGCGCGCGGCCAGCGGCTCGCGATCGCGACGACCACGTCACACGGCAATATCGATGCGCTGCTGTCGCGGGCCCTGGGAAAAAGCTGGGCCGCGGATTTTGATGCGATCGTGGCCGGGGATGACGTGCGGCATAAAAAGCCTGCGCCGGATGTCTATTTCGAGATCCTGGCGCGGCTGAAGCTCAACGCGTCCGACTGCATCGCGATCGAGGATTCCGCCAACGGCCTGATCGCGGCCTCACGAGCGAACATTCCCGTGCTCATCACCAGAA
Organism: Bradyrhizobium sp. MI1.3; assembly: GCF_055811695.1. Taxonomy (NCBI): domain Bacteria; kingdom Pseudomonadati; phylum Pseudomonadota; class Alphaproteobacteria; order Hyphomicrobiales; family Nitrobacteraceae; genus Bradyrhizobium; species Bradyrhizobium sp. MI1.3. The sequence goes on from NZ_JBVVPQ010000024.1 coordinate 85,676, forward strand.
GCATGTTCTTCCGGGACGACGATTTTAGCCAGGCGCGGGTCGTGCTGGATGATCTGTCCGGGCTCGGGTGAGGCCAAAACAAAAAAACTGAAAAACAACCCCATGCACAGTAGAATGTGCCCGCGGGCCGGACGCCCTCAATGGACGCGGTGGCTCGCTCTATCGTCCTCAGCTTGCTCGACAATCTGCGCGATCGGGCTCGACTGGTGGTGCACCAGGCGCCAGTCGTTGCCGACGCGCCGGAAATGGTTGGCCGCAGCCAATGCCGTGCCGTCGACGATCTCGATGCAGAGCACGCGCGCGCTGTCGCCATCGACGATGGCCTGCGGTTCCGCGCACACGATCTGCGGCCGTTCCGGGCTCTGCAGGATATCGCGCCAGCTTCCGATCACCGTGGCCCGGCCGATGATGGCCGGCCAGCCGGGATGAATGCAGGAAATGGCGTCATCGTCCGCCCACATCCGCTCCATTTCGTCGAAATCGCCGGTCGAAAAGGCGGCGTAGAACGCTGCGTTCGCCGCGATCACCTTGCTGTCCTTTGCCATGCCTCTCGGGTGGGGCAATGACAGACAAAAATCAAGCAAGACTTCCGTCGACTTTCCGTTCGATCTGGACCGCAATGCAGCATTGCTGCCCGTTTTGTGGTCACGCCGAGACCAGAGTCTCCACCGCACGCCGCGCGCCATCCTGGTAGAGTCGGCCGAGTGCTCCGGTCACGGCCTCGCGCAGGCGCGGCTCCGCGCCCAGCGACCCGAACACTTTTCCGACGCCGAGCAGCGCAGGCGCCAATCGTTCGGCGACGGGACCTGCCTCGCGCGCCAAGCCAGCGAATTCGGCGGCGAGCGGATCGCGCACGTCGATGGTGCGGCCGTTCTCGTCGAGGCCGGTGACGTAGCGCATCCAGCCGGCCACCGCGAGCGCATGCGTCGCGATCGGCAGGTTGCTGGTGAGACGATCCTGGATCGCGCCGAGCAGGCGCTGCGGCAGCTTTTGCGAGCCATCCATCGCGATCTGCCAGGTGCGGTGATGCAGCGCCGGATTGGCGAAGCGCTTGAGCAGCGAGGCGCGATAGGCGGCCAGATCGGTGCCCGCGGGCATCGTCAGCGTCACCGCGGCCTCTTCCATCACCTGCGCGGCGAGGCGCGCGAAATGCGGATCCTGCATGGTGTCGGCGATGGTCTCGTAGCCGGCGAGATAGCCGAGATAGGCCAGCGCCGAATGGCTGGCGTTGAGCAGCCGCAGCTTCATCAACTCGAATGGCTTGACGTCGTTCACCAGTTCGACCCCGGCGGCGGCAAGATCGGGCCGGCCCGCCGTAAAGCGATCCTCGACTACCCATTGCGTGAACGGCTCGGTCATGACGGGCCATGCGTCGCGCAAACCGAGCGCCGACGAAACCGCATCGCGGTCACCATCCGTCGTCTCCGGCACGATGCGGTCGACCATAGTCGAGGGGAAGGCCGCCGTATCCGCGATCCACTTGCCGAGATCCTTCGAGCGCAGCGCGGCGAATTGCGTCACGATCCGCTGCACGGTGTGGCCATTGGCGGCGAGGTTGTCGCAGCTCAGCACGGTGAACGGCGGCGCGCCCAGGGCCCGCCGGCGCGCCAGCGCTGCAACGATGAAGCCGGGAGCCGAGCGCGGCGCGTCGAAATTGTTGAGGTCGTGCACGACATCAGGATGGCGTTCGTCGAGATCGCCGGTCTGCGGCGTGTGGCAATAGCCTTTCTCGGTGACGGTGAGGGAGACGATGCGAATGGCGGGATCGGCCATTCGCTCGACCAATCGTGCCGGGCTTTCGCGCGCGATCACGCTGTCGAGCAGCGCACCGATGATGCGGTGTTCGGTGGCTTCGGCTGCACGGACGGCAACCGTGTAGAGATGATCCTGCGGGGCGAGGGCGTCGCGTGTGTCAGGGCTGCGCAAGCTGGCGCCGACGATGCCCCACGAGGTGGCGCCGGCCGCAAGGCAATCGTCGATGACCACGGCCTGGTGGGCGCGATGAAACGCGCCAAGGCCGAGATGCACGATGCCGGGCGTGACCCGCGAACGGTCGTAGGCCGGGCGGCGGATGCCTTGTGGCAGCCGGTCGAGATTGGCGCGGCCAAGGCGCGTTGGATCAAGGCGCATGGTCGTCTCTCCCCTTGTTTGGCCGCTGCTTGACATGGCGCCTGTCCTCGGTCAATGCTGCGGTCAATTGGTAAGACCAATTTTCCAAAATTGGCGGGCCGCGGGCAGCGAGAGCTGCCGGCATGACCCTTTCGGGAGGACCAGCGTGCCGCTGGAAGCTGTGGAGGCGAGACGGCTTTATCGCCAGGTCGCCGATCAATTGCGAAGCCTGATCGACAGCGGCGAGTACGCGGTCGGCAGCCGCTTGCCGACCGAGCGCGAACTCGCCGAGCAGCTCAAGATATCCAGGCCGACGGTGCGCGAAGCCCTGATCGCGCTCGAAGTCGAGGGCCGCCTCCGCATCCGCGTCGGTTCCGGCATCTATGTGATCGAGCCCGCGGCGGTTGCGGCGACCGCGCCTGCTTCCGTCATCGAGGGCCCGTTCGAGCTGTTGCGTGCCCGCGAGTTCCTGGAAAGTGCCATCGCCGAAGAAGCCGCGCGCGTGGCGACGAAGGACGACGTTGCCCGTATCGATGCGTCCCTTGTCGCGATGGAGAATGTAGAACACCCCGGCGAAGCCTCGATGGTCCACGACCGCGCCTTCCACGTCGCGATCGCCGGAAGCCTCGGCAATGCCGTTCTGGTGCGCGTCGTCGGCGAGCTGTTCGACCAGCGCCTCAACCCCTATTTCGCGCAGCTTGCGCATTATTTCGAAAGCCCGGGCACGTGGCGCACTGCGCTCGACGAGCATCGCGCGGTGCGCGACGCGATCGCGGCGCACGATCCCGGGGCCGCGCGCGATGCGATGCGCGATCATCTCGCGAGATCCCAGGAGCGCTTTGCGCAGAACTTCGGCGCCGAGAAGGTGGCAGGACCGTCGTCCGGGCGGGTGGCGCGATCGACGGCAAAGCCGTCAAGACCGCAACGTGCGCCGAAGAAGAAGCGAGTCACGAGCAGCAGCGCGCGACCGCGATGAGATTGTGCGGCCCGCACCCGCGTCGGGGGCGGGCGGACAAGAAGCAGATTTAAAAGAAGCAGACTTGAAAAATGGAGGAAAAGTCAGTGTTGAAAAAGATGACAATGGTGCTGGCGGTCTCGGCCGCGGCGATGATTGCGACGACTGGCGCCGGCATGGCGCAGACCAAGCTCAAATGGGCCCATGTCTACGAGGCCTCGGAGCCCTTCCACACCGCCTCAGTGTGGGCCGCGCAGGAAATCGGCAAGCGCACCAATGGGCGTTATGCGATCGACGTCTATCCGGCGTCGCAGCTCGGCAAGGAAGCCGACATCAACCAGGGCCTCTCGCTTGGCTCGGTCGACATCATCATCTCCGGCTCGAGCTTTGCGGCCAAGAGCTTTCCGCCGATCGGCGTGACCTATTATCCCTACACCTTCCGCGATGCCGATCATCTGCTCGCCTACACCAAGAGCGACATCTTCAAGGAGCTCACCAAGGGTTACGAGGACAAGAGCGGCCACCACATCCTCGCGGTGACCTATTACGGCGTGCGCCAGACTTCGTCGAACAAGCCGATCAAGACCTGTGCCGACCTCAAGGGCCTCAAGATGCGCGTGCCCGACGTGCCCGCTTATCTGGCGATGCCGCGCGCCTGCGGCGCCAACACCGCGCCGATCGCGTTCGCCGAAGTCTATCTGGCGCTCCAGAACGGCACCGTCGAGGCGCAGGAGAATCCGCTCACCACGATCGAGGCCAAGAAGTTCTACGAGGTGCAGAAGCACATCGTGCTGACCGGCCACATTGTTGACCATCTCAACACGGTGGTGGCCGGTGCGCTCTGGAAGAAGCTCAGCGACGAGGACAAGAAGATCTTCACCGACGTCGCGCAGGAAGCCGCCGCCAAGGCGACCGCGGAGATCAAGCAGAATGAGGCCAAGCTGGTTGCCTTCTTCAAGGAGAAGGGCCTGACCGTGACCGAGGTCGACAAGAACGAGTTCCGCGACACCGTTCTGAAGAACGTCGCGTTCGAGACGTTTGGCTATCGCAAGGCCGACTGGGAACGCATTCAGGCGGTGAAATGACGACGTAGTCGTCATCCCGGGGCGGTCCGCAGGACCGAACTACGGTGCGCAATCGCGCACCTGAGAATCTCGAGGTTCCGGGTCTGGTGCTAGCGCACCATCCCGGAACGACGTGACCAGTTTGGAGAGCACACCCATGTCCACCGCCGAAACGCACCGGCAGATCACCGCGGACGAGATCGCCCACACCTTCGAGGAAGAGGCGGCACCCAAGGTCGATCTCGGCATCTACGCTTTCGAGGACTGGGTCGCGCTGGCGATCTTCTGGGTGATGGCGCTCGCCGTCTTCCTGCAGTTCTTTACCCGCTACGTGCTCAACGACAGCTACGCCTGGACCGAGGAGATCGCGACCTACTGCTTGATCGGCGTGGTCTTCATCGGCTCCTCGATGTGCGTGCGGCTGTCGCGGCACATCCAGGTCGATCTGATCTACCGCTATCTGCCGCATGTCGCGGCGCGCGCTTTGTCGACCGTCATTGATCTGATCCGGATCGTCTTCTTCGGCTATGCCATCAAGCTGGTCTGGGTCTACATCCAGATCATCGGCGACGAGTCCATGACCACGATCAATCTTCCCAAGGACTACGTCTATTACGCCGTGCTTGCCGGCTTCGTGCTGATGTTCGTCCGCTCGGTGCAGGTGGCCATCCAACATTTGCGGCAGGGCTACTCGATCCTCGAACGTCCCGGCGCCTACGACGGTTTTGAAGGGTAATCCCATGTTGCTGTTGCTTGGAGGCTTTCTCATCCTGATGCTGCTCGGCGTTCCCGTGGCGATTGCCATGGCGTCGTCGTCGCTGCTCTACATCCTGGTCAGCGGGGTGACGCCCGACGTCACGCTGGCGCAGCGCATGATCGCCGGCGTCGAGAGCTTTCCGCTGCTCGCCGTGCCGTTCTTCATCCTGGCCGGCAATCTCATGAACATTGCCGGCGTCACCGGGCGCATCTACAAATTCGCCGTCGCGCTGGTCGGCTGGATGCGCGGTGGCCTCGGTCACGTCAACATCATCGGCTCGGTGATCTTCTCCGGCATGTCCGGCACCGCGATCGCGGATGCTGCCGGCCTTGGCACCATCGAGATCAAGGCGATGAAGGATCACGGTTACACCACGGAATTCTCCGTCGGCGTCACCGCGGCGTCCGCCACGCTCGGCCCGATCATCCCGCCGTCGCTGCCTTTCGTGATCTACGGCATGATGGCGAACGTCTCGATCGGCGCGCTGTTTCTGGGGGGCGTCATTCCAGGCGTCGTGCTGACGCTGCTCATGATGGCCACCGTCACCTACTTCGCGTACAAGAACAAATGGGGCAGCGATACGCCGTTCTCCTGGCCGCAATTGGGATCGGCGGGGCTCGAGATCCTCGTCGTACTGAGCTTCCCGATGGCCGTCTGGCTTCTGACGGTCGCCGGCCTCTCCACCAATTGGGCCGTTGGGATTGGCCTGGTCGCGCTGCTCGCGCTCGACTGGTACTTCGATTTCTCGGCGGTCATGGCCTTGATGGCGCCGGTGATCCTGATCGGCGGCATGACGCTGGGCTGGTTCACGCCGACGGAGGCTGCCGTCGCCGCCGTGATCTGGTCGCTGTTCCTTGGCCTCGTGCGCTACCGCACCATGACGCTGAAGACGGTGGCGAAGGCGACCTTCGACACCATCGAGACCACGGCCTCGGTGCTGTTCATCGTCACCGCTGCCTCGATCTTTGCCTGGCTGCTCACGGTGTCGCAGGCAGCCCAACTGCTGTCGGACTGGATGCTTAGTATCACCCATAACAAATGGGTGTTCCTGGCGCTCGCCAACGTCCTGATCCTGTTCGTCGGCTGCTTCATCGACACCACGGCCGCGATCACCATCCTGGTGCCGATCCTCTTGCCGATCGTGCTCAAGCTCGGCATCGATCCCATCCATTTCGGCCTGATCATGACGCTGAACCTGATGATCGGCCTGTTGCACCCGCCGCTCGGCATGGTGCTATTCGTGCTGGCACGCGTGGCAAAGCTCTCGGTCGAGCGCACCACGGTCGCGATCCTGCCCTGGCTGGTGCCGCTGATGCTCGCGCTGATCGCGATCACCTACATTCCCGAACTGACCCTCTGGCTGCCAAAATACATGGGACTTTCCAAATGACATCCACAGCTCTCGCCGCAACCCTGTTCGGCCCCGAAGACCTGCGCATGGTCGAGCATCCGCTCGACAAGCTCGCTGAAGGCATGGTGCGCCTCCGTTTCGGCGCCGGCGGCATCTGCGGCTCGGACATGCATTATTTCCGTCATGCTCGCACCGGCGATTTCGTGGTGAAATCGCCGCTGGTGCTCGGTCACGAAATTTCAGGCGAGGTCATGGAGATCGCGGGCTCCGCGGCGAACCTGAAGGTCGGCGACCGCGTTGCCGTCAACCCGTCGCGCTGGTGCGGCCATTGCGGCGCTTGCCGTCAAGGCCGGCAAAACCTCTGCGAAAATATCTACTTCATGGGCTCGGCCTCGAAGACGCCGCACATGCAGGGCGGCTTCGCCAACTACTTCGACGCGATCCCGGCGCAGTGCGTGAAGATCCCCGATCATGTGTCCTATCAGGCCGCGGCGCTGGCCGAGCCGCTCGCGGTCTGCCTGCACGCGGTGGCGCGTGCCGGCAACATCGAAGGCAAGCGCGGCATCATCTTCGGCGCCGGTCCGATCGGGCTTCTGACGATGCTCGCCGCGCGCCGCGCCGGCATGACGGACATCACCGTGGCCGACATCGCGCCGGCCCCGTTGGCCTTTGCGAGCCGGCTCGGCGCCTCTCACGTCGAGAATGTCGCAGCCGGCGAGGAAGGCCTGAAGGCGCAGGCCGCGTCGCGCCCGTACGATGTCGCTTTCGAAGTCTCAGGCACGGCTGCAGGCCTTGCCAGTGCGATCGGTATCGTCAGGCGCGGCGGCGTTGTGGTGCAGATCGGTAATTTGCCGGGTGGCCAGATTCCGGTGCCGGCGAATGCGGTGATGGCCAAGGAGATTGACCTGCGCGGTTCGTTCCGCTTCGGGCTCGAGTTCATGACGGCGGTGGAGCTGATTGCGGACGGCAGCATCGACGTGCTGTCGCTGGTCACCGCCGAGCGGCCGCTGTCCACCGCGCCGGACGCGCTGCGGCTGGCGCTCGACCGCTCGCAGAGCGTCAAGGTCGTGCTGACCGCGAACTGATCCGGGAGAATTTCGATGATGCTGGAGGGATGGCGCTGGTACGGGCCGGACGATCCGGTCTCGCTCGATGATGTCAGGCAGGCCGGGGCGAGCGATATCGTCTCGGCGCTGCATCAGGTGCCGATCGGCGAAGCCTGGACCCGCAAGGCGGTCGAGGAGCGCAAGAACTTCATCGAGAACGGCCAACCCGGCCGTTCGCAGCTGACCTGGTCGGTGGTGGAATCGATTCCGATCCCCGACGACGTCAAGCGTCTCGGCGGCAAGGCGACGAAGTCGATCGAGGCATGGATCGCGAGCCTGGAGGCGGTGGCCGCCTCAGGCATCAAGATCATCTGTTACAATTTCATGCCTGTGGTGGACTGGTGCCGCACCGATCTGGAGTGGGAATTGCCGAACGGCGCCCGCGCGATGCGCTTCGACCAGGATCGGTTCGCGGCGTTCGAGCTGCATATCCTTAAGCGCCCCGCCGCCGTGCAGGACTATTCACCGGAGCAGCAGGCGCGCGCCAAAAAGCTGTTCGACGGGATGAGCCAGGCCGATATCGATTACCTCGTCATGGTGATCGCCAGCGCGCTGCCGGGCTCGACCACCGAGCCGATGACCATTCCGCAATTCCGCGACCGGCTTGAAACATATCGCGACGTCACGCCAAAAATCCTGCGGCAACATCTCGCCGAGTTTTTGGGCCGCGTCACACCCGTCGCCGAGCAGCTCGGGGTCTCATTGACACTGCATCCGGACGACCCGCCGCGCCCGCTGTTCGGGCTGCCGCGCGTCGCGTCCAGCGCCGATGACTATCAGGCGTTGTTTGATGCCGTACCGTCAAAGGCGAATGGTATCTGCCTGTGCACAGGGTCGCTCGGCGTGCGCGCCGAGAACGATCTTGCCGCGATGGCCGAACGCTTCGGTCCGCGCATTGCCTTTGCGCATCTGCGCGCGACCAAGCGCGAAGCGGATGGTCTGTCCTTTTACGAGTCCGATCATCTCGACGGTGACGTCGACATGGTCGCAGTGCTGAAGGCGCTGCTGAAGGAGAACGCGCGGCGTTCGCCCGACCGGCAGATCGTGTTTCGGCCCGACCACGGCCACCGCATGCTGGACGATCTCGCGGCGACCAAGCGCACCAATCCGGGCTACACCGCGATCGGTCGCCTCCGCGGTCTCGCCGAGCTGCGCGGCGCAATCCGCGCGATCGAGCATCAATAGGGGCCAAAGCCCTATCCGCACCGTCATTGCGAGCGCAGCGGCGCAGCGAAGCGTGCGCGCGCGGGGAGGGCGGGGGTTGGGTGGGGGGGGGGGGGAGGGCGGGGGGG
>NZ_JBVVPQ010000024.1:94319-109107 GCF_055811695.1 Bradyrhizobium sp. MI1.3
ACAAAATTTGGGCCAAAACCCCATACCCCCCCTTATTTTCCGCGCCCCCAAAACAAAACAAAACCCCCGCCGCGGAAAGACTCTGGATTGCTTCGCTGCGCTCGCAATGACGTGGAGGAGAGGTGCCTCGTCTCAACCTTGTCCTCTTAAGCGCGACGGCAGAATACGTCCCGGGCACGCGCACAGATTGTCAAAGTTCCAGCCATATGCGAAGGTAGCGCCATTCCGTTTTCGATCGACGCATTGCAGCAATAAGCCATTTAGGAGCTTGATGTGAGCATTCTGGTCGAACTTCCTCCCGATCAATATGACCGACGGGCATTTGCAAAATTCAACGAGACATCAACCGGCTTTGATCTCGACATCGCTCGCGCGATGATGTGGATGTCGCAACTCGCCTACGAGACCCATGTGCCGGACACGATCAACAGGGTCTCTCCGTTCTTTGATCTGTCCGGTGTCAAGCTGCTGAGCCAGCCGGCGCATTCGACGCTGCCGCTGACCGACACGCGCGGGATCATCGCGAGCAAGGGCGACGCAACAATTGTCGCCTTCGCCGGCACCGACCCGCTTCATCTCCTGAACTGGGTCAGCGATTTCACGCTTGGCCGACCGAAGGCGTCCGTGCACCAGGGGTTCGTCGATGCGGCGGCAGCCGTGTGGGACGACGTGAAGAGCGCACTGGCGGCAGCGCTGGCGCGCAAATCACCGATCTTCATCACTGGGCACAGCCTCGGCGCCGCGATCGCGGTGGCAACGGTGGACTTCGCGCGGGAGCAGCTCCAACTCGCGGATGCGCAGATCTATCTTTACGGTTGTCCGCGCGTGGGCCGCGACGATTTCGTCGCACTCTACAACGGTACGTTCGGCAGGATGACCTATCGTCTCGTGCACGGCACCGACATCGTCCCGACCGTGCCTCCGCCCGGGCTTGGCTTTCATCACGTCGGCCGTTATCTCGCCTGTGCACGCGGCGCCAAATTCAGCGCCAGCCAGCTCACGACGAATGTTGGTTCGGATGAGCCAATGGCGAATGCTGGAATTGGTGAGCAGGTCCGCAATCTCCTCAGCGGCGTATCCGAGAACACGCGGTCGGATGTCGTCGGCAGGCTTACGGTGCTGCTCCCGGCGGGCATCGGCGATCACCTGCCCGATCGTTACTGTGCCGCGCTGACACCCGCCTAGACTCCGGTTTTGACGCGTTTTCTTCACGCGAGCCGGTATATCCACTTCGCCCGAAAACGCTCTAGTAGCACGCAGCCATCGCGCCGAGCTTTGGATAGAGCCGGTCGATCGCGGCGATCTCGCTTTTCATCTGGGCGGTGATCCAGTCGCGGATCTCGGCGGCGATGGGGCGCATCGGCCGGTTGCGCGGTGGCAGGAATTCGCAGATGCGGCGCGTCGTGGTGAGCGTGTCGGACGCCGGCACCAGCGCGCCCGTCAACAGCCAGTGCGAGGCGACCGTCAGCCATCCGAGCGCGATACCCTGGCCGAGCAGGGCGGCCTGCATCACGACGGCATAGTCCGTGAAGCTCAGCGCCTTGGCCGCACCGCGACGCCCGGTGAGAAGCGATGCGTAATCCGCGGCCCAGTCGCCCGGCGTCTCGGCGAGCCTAATGATGGTGTTGCCCTCGGCGGGATCGGTTTCGCCGAGATAGGCAGGGCTGCACATCGGCAGCATGACCTCCTTCATCACCAGCGTGCCGCCGGATGACGGCTCCTCGCGATCGCGGAAGCGCATGCCGAGGTCGACATTCTCCACCGGCCCGCGCAGCGCGCCGGAAATGAGCTGGAAGCGCAGATCGACCTGCGGAAATTGCTTCTGCAGCTTGTCGATGCGCGGCATCAGCCAGTGCGTGGTGAAGGCGGAGGAGACCGACAGCGTCACCGTCTCGGTGCCCTTGCGCCGCCGTTCGATTTCCACGAGTCCGCTCTCGATGCTGCGAAAACCTTCGAGCACGCGGCGATACAAGAGTTCGCCTTCCTCGGTGAGCACCGCACGTCCTGCTGTTCGGTCGAACAGGCGAACGCCTAGGTGCTCCTCGAACTGTCCGAGCATCCGGCTCACCGCAGGCTGGGTGACGTTCAGTTCGGCGGCAGCCGCCGTGAAGCTGCCATTGCGCGCCGCTGCGTCGAAGACGAACAAGGCGTTACTTGAGGGCAGCATGCGGCGCAGCTCGGGCATAACACCATGTTATGAGCCAGGTGAGAATTTGGCAATTGCCGAGTTTTGCCAAGTCTGGTGTCATTGGCGTCACAGCCTAAAGACAGGGCTTGCGAGCGAAGATGTTGGTGCGGTGCACGCTTCGACCGTGAGTGCTCAAATTTCCTGTCTATAAAGCAGGCTTATGGCGTGCAGTGAGGCACGCCGTTGCAGGGACATGGCGAGGTCGATCGTTGGACAAACGAGCGGAAAGCGTCGAGATCAGATCCGCGAGCAAGGCCTATGGTGCCGTTCGCGCCCTCGACGACGTGTCCCTCAATGTCGCCGCCGGCGAGTTCGTCTCGCTGCTGGGCCCCTCCGGCTCCGGCAAGACCACGTTGCTCGGCATCCTCGGCGGCTTCATCCTGCCATCGAGCGGAACGATCCTGTTTGGCGGCCGCGACGTCACCTGGATGCCGCCGCACAAGCGCGACATCGGCGTCGTTTTCCAGAATTACGCGCTGTTCCCGCATATGAGCGTCGGCGAGAATGTCGCCTTTCCCTTGCGCGCGCGACGGCTGCCGAAGGCGGTCTGGCCGGGCAAGGTGCGCACGGCACTTTCGATGGTTGGCCTTGCCGGCTACGAAGAGCGCGGTATCGCGCAGCTCTCCGGCGGCCAGCGCCAGCGCGTGGCGCTCGCACGCGCCATGATCTTCGAGCCGCGGCTGATCCTGATGGACGAACCGCTGTCCGCGCTCGACAAGCAGCTGCGCGAATCCATGCAGATCGAGCTGCGCGCGCTGCACAAGCGCATCGGCGCCACCATCATCTACGTCACCCACGATCAACGCGAAGCACTGACCATGAGCGACCGCGTCGCCGTGATGAAAGACGGCAGGCTGATCCAGATCGACGCGCCCGAGCGTCTGCACGATCATCCCGCGGATTCCTTCGTCGCAAGTTTCATCGGCGAAGCCACGATGCTTCCCGTGCGACGCGTCGATGCCTCCGGCGTTGCGCTCGGCAATGTGCTTCTGCGCAGCGCCCGCGCCATTCCCGACGGGGACGCGCTGATGCTCGCCGTGCATAGCGAAAAGCTGCTGATCGACGACGGCGCGCCGGACTCAGCCTGCAATCGGCTCACCGGCACGGTCACTGACATTGTCTATCAGGGCGAGAGCCTGCGCATCTTCCTGGCGCTCGCCGACGGCATCGTGCTCAGCCTGCGGCAGCCGAGCTACCACCAGGCCTACAGCCGCATCCCGCCACTCGGCGGCAGCCTCACCGTGACCCTTCACCCCGAGGACACCATCGTCGTACCCAGGGTGAGGGACTGAACCCAAGCCTTGTCCAACCGAGAGAAGAAGCCAAAATGTCGTCAGCAGCCTCGTTCAGCAATTTCAAGGTTCTCACCTTCGACGTCGTCGGCACCTTGATCGATTTCGAGACCGGCGTGCTCTCCGCGGTGCGCAGGATCTCGGGCAAGTCGCCGGCCGAGCTCAGCGACGACAAGATCTTCGAATCCTACAAGCGTGGCCGCGACAAGCACCATGAGCGTTCGAGCGAGGTGATGTTCCATGTCTATCGCTATCTCGCCAAGGAGCTCGGGCTGCAGGCCGATGACGCCTCCTGCGACGTGTTCCAACTCGCGGTGCTGCGCTGGGGACCGTTCCCGGATTCGGTCGAGGCTCTGAAGCGCCTGAGAACTAAATTCCGCCTGGTCGCGATGACCAACGCCGACCGCGTCGCGCTCTCCTGTTACGCGCATGCGCTCGGCAATCCCTTCGACGATACCGTTTGCGCCGACGAGACCGGCGTCGCCAAGCCGAACCCGGAATTCTTTGCCTACAACAAGGGCCGCCAGTCGGCGTTCGGCTACAAGCAGTCCGACATTCTGCACGTGGCGCAGAGCCAGTATCACGACATCGGGATCGCGCGGAAGCTCGGTTACAAGGTGTGCTGGATCGAGCGGCGTCAGGGCATGGCAGGCTTCGGCGGCACGCCGGCCGTGGAGACGCTGACCAAGCCGGACTTCCATTTCCCGACATTGAAGGCGCTCGCCGACGCGGCGATCGGGCCGGCGGTGTAACTTTGTGAGCGCGGAGATGACGCAGAACTGGGGCGCATTGCCGTCGGCCAACTCGCTGTGGGAAGCCACGGCGGAGCCGGCGCGCGCGTTTCCGGTCCTGTCCGGCGAGAGCCAGGCTGACGTGGTGATCATCGGTGCCGGCTATACCGGCCTGTCCGCGGCCCACCACATCGCCAAGAGCGGGCTCAGCCCCATCGTGCTCGAGGCCAACCGCCCGGGCTGGGGCGCCAGTGGGCGCAATGGCGGCGTGATCACCGCAAAATTCCGTCTCTCGTTCCGCGAGATCGACGCCGTGCACGGCCGCGCCATGGCGCGGCGAATGTACGAGATCGCGCATGAATCCACCGACATGGTCGAGGAGCTGGTCTCCGAATTCGGCATCACCAGCGCTCAGCTTGCCCGCACCGGCCAGGTCAAGGCCGCACACAATGAGACCACGCTGAAGGCCGCGATCGACGAAGCCAACTGGATGACGCGCGAGATGGGCTCCGCCGAGGTCCGTATTCTCGACAAGCGTGGCGTACGCGACGAGACCGGCTCCGACAGCTTCGTTGGCGGCGTGCTCAATCCCGGCTCTGGCGGCATTCATCCGCTGAACTATTTGCGCGGTCTCGCCGACGGCGTCGCGCGCCGCGGGGTGCCGATCTTCCAGGAGTCGCCGGTCGTAAGACTCCGGCGCGACAACGGCGGCATCGTCGCGGAGACGCCGCAAGGCGCGGTGCGGGCGAAGCAGGCGATCATTGCCACCAACAGCTATTCGGACCTGACGGATGCCACCGCGCAGATGCAGCGCACCCTGATTCCCTTCCGCAGCGCCATGGTCGCTACCGAGCAGCTGCCGCGCAATCTCGCGGGCAAGCTGATGCTGACGGGCCGCACCTACACCGAGACCAAGCGCATGATGCGCTGGTTCCGCATGGTCGACAATCGCGTCATCTTCGGCGGGCGCGGCGCCTTCGGCAGGCAGGACTCGGAAGCCGCATTCGATGCGCTGCGCAAGGCGATGGTCGGCATCTTTCCGGACCTGGCCGATGTGCCGCTCGCGTACAAATGGTCGGGCCTCGTTGCCATGACGCTGGATTCGGTGCCGCATCTCGGCCGGCTCGACGACCGCACGCTGTTCTCGATGGGCTACAACGGCGCGGGCGTCGCGATGTCGAGCCTGATGGGCCGCTATCTTGCCGCCTTCGTCCGCGGCGAGACACCGGAGGTCGGGCTGCTCGACGCGCGGCGCCTGAGGGCGATTCCGTTCTATCCGCTGCGCGAGCCCGCCGTGCGCATGATCGCCGGCTGGTACCAATTTCTCGATGCGATCGGACAGTGACATTCAATTGGTGACAGAGGAGGCGAGGATGACGACGAAACGAGATATTCGATTTGGCTACGCATTGTTGGGCGGATCGCTCGGATTGTTCGCAACAACCGGCACCGCCGCCGCTGCCGAACAGATCACCTTTGTCTCGCAAGGCGGCGCCTATCAGCAGGCGCAGACGGTGGCGATCCTCGATCCTTCCGCCAAGAAGCTCGGCATCACCATCAACCAGGATTCCATTCCCGATGCCTGGCCGGCGATCAAGACCCAGGTCGGCAGCGGCAAGCCGATCTGGGACGTCGTGGATACGCCGACCGGCAACTGCCTGCGTGGCGGCGAGCAGGGGCTGATCGAGAAGCTCGACTTCTCAAAGATTCCGAATGGCGCGGCGATGCCGGAATCCTATCGCAGTCCCTATTCGGTTTCCTACGAGTTCTATTCCAGCGTCCTGGCCTACAGTCAGAAGACCTTTCCGAAGGACGCGCCGAACAGCTGGGCCGATTTCTGGGACGTGAAGAAATTTCCCGGGCGCCGCGCACTGCGCAACCACCCGTTCGCCACACTCGAGGCGGCACTGATGGCCGACGGCGTCGCGCCCGACAAGCTCTATCCGCTCGACGTCGACCGCGCCTTCAAGAAGCTCGAAGAGATCAAGCCGAATATCACGGTGTGGTGGACCTCCGGCGCGCAGTCGGCGCAACTGCTCAACGACGGCGAGGTCGACATGGAGATGGCCTGGAACGGCCGCGTCAGCGCGGTCGCGAAGGAAGGCGCCAAGGTCGCCTTCACCTACAACCAGGGCGTTTTGCAAAGCACCTCGCTCTGCATCCTCAAGGGCGCGCCGAATCTCGAGACGGCCGTCAAGTTTCTCAACGAGGCCGTCGATCCCGTGCACCAGGCCAATCTGCCGCTGCATATCGACTATGGTCCGGGAAATCCAAAGGCGTTCGAGACCAACGTGATCAAGCCCGAGCGCGCCGCGCAATTGCCGAGCGAGCCGGCCAATGCGGCCAAGCAGGCGCTGATGTCCTACGCGTGGTGGTCGTCGCCAGCCGGCGAAGCGGCGGAGAAGCGCTGGGCGTCGTTCATGCAGAAGTAAGCGAAATCGCGATGAGCGCAAGTCGTGCCAGAGCTGACACTGCGCTCCCTCCCCCGCTTGCGGGGGAGGGTTGGGGAGAGGGTATCTCCGCGAGAAAGACTCCCCAAGAGGACAGAACCCTCACCCGGATCGCTTTCGCGATCCGACCTCTCCCGCAAGCGGGAGAGGTGCACCACCCGAGATGAGCGAGCAAATGCTGACGACATCAATGCCAGATCCCTCCCAAAAGCATCAGCGCCGCGAGCATGGGCTGATGCTGGCATTGGTGTCGCCGGCGCTGCTGGTGATCTTGGCTCTGATCGTGCTGCCGGTCGGCTGGCTCGCCTGGCAGTCGATCTACCATGACGGCTTCACGCTGGAGAATTATCGCCGCGTCTTCACCGAAGACATCTACTGGCGAAGTTTTGCGCTGACCTTCGAGATCAGCCTCGCGGTCACGGGGATCGCACTGCTGCTTGGCTATCCCGTGGCCTACCTCGCCAACTCGGTGCCGAAAGGATGGAGTATTCTCATCCTGTCGCTGGTCGTGCTGCCGTTCTGGACCAGTGTGCTGGTGCGGGCCTATGCCTGGCTGGCGCTGCTCCAGCGCACCGGCGTGATCAACCAGTTCTTGCGTTATCTCGACGTCACGAGCGAACCGCTCGCGTTGGTGCACAACACCTTCGGCACGGTGGTTGCGACGGTACACATCCTCCTGCCGTTCATGGTGCTGCCGCTCTATGCCACCATGCAGAAGATCCCGAGCGATCTCATGCAGGCCGGCGCCAGCCTGGGGGCGAGCCCGTCGCTCACCTTCGTTCGCGTCTTTCTGCCGCTGTCTCTGCCCGGCGTGCTCGCAGGCTGCACCATGGTGTTCGTGCTCTGCCTCGGCTTCTACATCACGCCGGAACTGCTCGGCGGCGGCCGCACGGTGATGGTGTCGATGCTGGTGAGCCGCAATGTCGAGCTCTACAACCAGTTCGGTGCTGCGAGCGCGGTCGCCGTCGTGCTGCTCTTAAGCGTGCTCGCGATCTTTTTCGCCGTCAGCCGCTTCATCTCGCTCGATCGCATATTGGGGCAGAAATGACGCGATTGTCGCCCGCCCGGATCGCCCTCTATATGATCAGCGCGCTGGTGCTGGTCTACCTGATCCTGCCGGTGCTGATCATCGCGCCGATCTCCTTCTCCAGCGCGCGCTTTCTGACCTTTCCGCCGCCGTCGTTCTCGCTGCGCTGGTATCAGCAGTATTTCTCCAACTCGGCCTGGATGCAGGCGACGCGGGTGACGCTGACGGTCGCGCTTCTGACCGTGTTTATCGCAACGCCGCTCGGCGTCGCCGCCGCCTATGGCATCAGCCAGTCGAAGCTGCGGATCATGCGGCTGATCCACATGATGCTGCTGTTGCCGCTGGTGGTGCCGATCATCATCACCGCGGTGGGCATCTTCTTCCTCTATGCGAAAGTCGGCTTGGTCGCGACGCTGCCGGGCCTGGTGCTGGCGAATGTCATGTTGGGCCTGCCATACGTCATCATCTCGGTGCTGGCGGGCCTGCAAAGCTTCGATCCGGCGCAGGAGATGGTCGCACGCAGCCTCGGCATGAACCGCCTGCGCAGCTTCTTCGCGGTGACCTTGCCGCAGATCAAGTCCAGCGTGGTCGCAGGCGGCATCTTCGCCTTCATCTCGGCGATGGACGAGACCATCGTCGCGCTGTTCATCTCCGGCGGCCAGTATCAGCCGCTGACCAAGCGTATGTTCACCGCGCTCCGCGACGAGATCGACCCAACCATCGCCGCCATCTCGACACTGATGACGGCGGCCTCGTTCATGCTGGTGCTGCTGGCAAGCGCTCGGCAGCGCAAAGGGGCATGACGGCAAGGGGCCTGCTCCCCGGTCGATGTCCGAGAGAGGCATGGCTGCCGCCGCTATTTTCTGGAGAGGCATGACGAGGCCGTAATGCCGGGCAGCGGTTTCGGCCTTGCACCTTGTTTCCGGCTGTCCTACGCCAGCCCGGAACAAAATTTTCGCGAAGCTGCGAAACGCATCGCCAAAGCCTTGAGGGAGCCGTCATGACCATTCGCAACACCCGCACCGGGGGCCAGATCCTGATCGATCAGCTGGTCGCGCAAGGCGTCGAGCGCGTCACCTGCGTGCCGGGCGAGAGCTACCTTGCGGCGCTCGATGCGCTGCACGACAGCCCGATCGACGTCATGATCTGCCGCGCCGAGGGCGGTGCCGCGATGATGGCGGAGGCCTATGGCAAGCTCACCGGCCGTCCCGGTATCTGCTTCGTCACCCGCGGCCCCGGCGCCACCAATGCCAGCCACGGCGTGCACATCGCGATGCAGGATTCCACGCCGATGATCCTGTTCGTCGGTCAGGTCGACACCGGCATGCGCGAGCGCGAGGCGTTCCAGGAGCTCGACTACAAGGCGGTGTTCGGCACCATGGCGAAATGGGCGGTCGAGATCGATCGTCCCGACCGCATTCCGGAGCTGGTCGCGCGCGCCTTCCGCGTCGCCATGCAGGGCCGTCCCGGTCCCGTGGTGATCTCGCTGCCCGAGAACATGCTGACCGAGACCGCAGCCGTTGCGGACGCCATGCGGATCGAGCCGGCGATGAGCTGGCCGGCGCCCGCAGATATCGAGCGCGTTGGCGCCATGCTTGCGGGCGCGAAGGCGCCGCTCGTCATTCTCGGCGGCTCGCGCTGGACCGATGAGGCGACCAGGAGCATCGCGCGCTTTGCCGAGCGGTTCGACCTGCCGGTCGCGACCTCGTTCCGCCGCGCGTCGCTGATCGACGCCGATCACTCGCATTATGCCGGCGACCTCGGCATCGGCCCGAGCCCGGGCCTGAAGGCGCGGATCGACGGCGCCGATGTCATTCTTCTCATCGGCGGCCGCATGTCGGAGATGCCGTCCTCATCCTACACGCTGCTCGACATTCCGACCCCGCGGCAGAAGCTGATCCACGTTCATCCCGGCTCCGAAGAGCTCGGCCGCATCTATCAGCCTGAGCTCGCGATCCAGGCCACACCCGCCGCGTTCGCGGCCGCGGTCGAGACGCTGAAGCCGGCCGGCGCCGTTGCCTGGAAGGGCGAGGCCGCCAAGGCGCATGCCGATTATCTCGCCTGGACCGACAAGGCGCGCGAGCTGCCGGGCACGTTCCAGTATGGCCAGGTCATGACCTGGCTGCGCGATCGCCTGCCCAAGGACGCGATCGTCTGCAACGGCGCCGGCAACTACGCCGGCTGGATCCATCGGCATCATCGCTTTCACAGCTTTGCCTCGCAGCTCGCGCCGACGTCGGGCTCGATGGGCTACGGTGTGCCGGCCGCGGTGCTCGCGAAGCGACAATATCCGGACCGTACTGTTATCGCCTTTGCCGGTGACGGCTGCTTCCTGATGAACGGGCAGGAATTCGCGACCGCCGTGCAGTACGACGCAGCCCTCGTCGTCATCGTCGTCGACAATGCGCAATACGGCACCATCCGCATGCACCAGGAGCGCGACTATCCCGGACGCGTGGTCGGCACCCAGCTCAAGAACCCGGATTTCGCGATGTACGCAAAAGCATTCGGCGGCCATGGCGAGCGCGTCGAGCGCACCGAAGAGTTCGCGCCGGCGTTCGAGCGTGCGCTTGCCTCGGGCAAGCCGTCGATCCTCCACTGCATCATCGATCCGCGTGCGATGTCGGTCGGCAAGGACCTTGCCCCTGCGGTGAAGGCATAGCCGATGCCGCAAGGCCGCCACGTCGCCATCATCGGTGCCGGCGCGGTCGGCGTGATCAGCGCGATCGAGGCGCTGCGCGAGGGCCATCGCGTCACGCTGATCGATCCGGGCGAGCCCGGTGGCGAACAGGCGGCGAGCTACGGCAATGCCGGCTGGCTCTCCTCGCATTCGGTGATCCCGCCGGCCGAGCCCGGTGTCTGGAAGAAGGTGCCGGGTTATCTGATGGATCCGCTCGGGCCACTCGCGATCCGCTGGTCTTATCTGCCGAAGGCGCTGCCCTGGTTGATCAAATATCTGCTCTCGGGCTGGACCGAGGCGCGGGTCGAGAAGACGGCATTTGCGCTGCGCGATCTCCTGAAGGACGCGCCGCTATTGCACAGGAAGCTCGCGGAGGAGGCGGGCGTTCCTGAATTGATCGAGCGTAACGGCGTGATGCATGTCTTCCCGTCACGCGGCAATTTCGACGATGATCTCGGCTGGCGCCTGCGCAAGCGCGTCGGTGTCGAATGGCTGGAGCTTTCGGCCGACGAGATGCGTCAGCGCGAGCCCGATCTGCATCCGCGCTACACGTTTGGCGTGGTGGTGGAGGAAGCCGGTCGCTGCCGGGACCCCGGAGCCTATGTCGCAGCCCTCGCGCAACACGCGCTGGCAAGCGGCGCCAAGCTTGTGCGGGCCAAGGCAATTGGGCTGAAACTATCCGGCAACAAGCTGGTGGCTGTCCTGACCGAGACCGGCGAGATTGCGTGCGATGCCGCGGTGATTGCCGCCGGTGCGCATTCGAAGCGGCTCACCGCATCCATTGGTGATCCGCTGCCGCTGGAGACCGAGCGCGGCTATCACGTCATGATCGAGAATCCGGAAGCAGGCCCGCGCAGCTCGATGATGGCCTCGGATGCGAAGATGGTGGTGAACTGGACCGACAAGGGTTTGCGCGCCGCCGGCACGGTCGAGATCGCAGGCCTCGAGGCCGCACCGAACTGGAAGCGTGCCGAGATCCTGCGCAATAACCTCTTCAGCATGTTCCCGAAACTGCGCACGGACATTCCGGCTTCGCGGATCAAGACCTGGTTTGGCCATCGGCCCAGCATGCCGGACGGACGTCCCTGCATCGGCTACGCGCGGGCATCGCGCGACATCGTCTATGCCTTCGGCCACGGCCATATCGGCCTGGTCGGTTCGGCCCGCACCGGCCGTCTCGTCGCCCAGCTTCTGAGCGGCAAGCCGCCGGAAATTCCGCTTGCACCGTTTTCGCCCGATCGTTTTCTCTGAGATCGCATCATGACCCATCCTGCCAACTCGCCTTCTCGTATCGCCCGCGGCGGCAAGGCCATCTATGGAGCACCGCTCGGCATTCTGATGTTGGAGGCGCGCTTTCCCCGCATTCCCGGCGACATGGGCAACGGCACCACCTGGCCTTTCCCCGTGCTCTATCGCGTGGTGAGCGGTGCCTCGCCCGAGAAAGTGGTGCTGAACGGTGCGGCCGGTCTGCTGCCTGATTTCATCGATGCGGCGAAGGATCTGGTGCTGCTCGGGGCGGAAGCCATCACCACCAATTGCGGCTTCCTCTCGCTGTTCCAGAAGGAGATCGCAGCCGCGGTCGGCGTTCCCGTCGCGACCTCGTCACTGATGCAGGTGCCGTGGGTGCAGGCGACCTTGCCGCCGGGCAAGCGCGTCGGCCTCGTCACGGTCTCAGGTTCATCCTTGACGCCGGCTCATCTCGAAGGTGCCGGCGTGCCGCTCGATACGCCGCTGGTCGGCACCGAGCACGGCAAGGAATTCTTCCGCGTCCTGATCAAGGCCGAGAAGGACGACATGGATATCGCGCAGGCCGAACGTGACGTGGTCGAGGCCGGCAAGGAGCTGGTCGCCAGCAACCCGGATGTCGGCGCGATCGTGCTGGAATGCACCAACATGCCGCCTTATGCGGCGGCGCTTCAGGCCGAAGTCGGATTGCCCGTCTATGATATCTATTCCATGATCACCTGGTTTCATGCAGGACTGCGGCCGCGCCAGTTTGGCTAGAGGTCGAGAAGTTGCCTATGGCTCCTCTTCCTTCTACCCTTGTGGGAGAAGGTGGCGCGAAGCGCCGGATGAGGGGTATCTCTCCGCGCATATAGATGCGGATGAGTGCACGGAGAGATACCCCTCATCCAAATGAGTTTGTATCTGTCAGCGGTGATGCCCTCTCCCGCAAGGGGAGAGGGCGCAGCCATGCGCATCGTGCGCTGTCCCACCGGCAGCGGAAGAGGCAGCTATACAATCCCTCGATACCTGATCGCGCCAGACGGTCAGAGCTTTCGCGCCTGAACATCGTTAGAGTGCCGCTCGAAATCCACGGAGACATGCGGTGCACAGCCTTCAATCCAATCCCGACACGCGCGCAGACAATTGGCCGTCCGAGCTCTACCGCATCCTGAAAGCCGCCGACGTGCGGCAGATGTCATACGTCCCCGATGCCGGCCACAGCCAGCTCATCAGCCTGTTCTCGGCCGATCGCGACGTCACCACCAACGTGCTGACGACGGAAGAGGAGGGCGTCGCCATCGCCGCCGGCGCCTGGCTCGGCGGCCAGCGCAGCGTGCTCTTGATGCAGTCGAGCGGGGTCGGCAATTGCATCAACATGCTGTCGCTGTCGGCGATCGGACGATTTCCACTGCTGATGCTGGTGACGATGCGCGGCGAATGGGCCGAGTTCAATCCCTGGCAGGTGCCGATGAGCCGGGCGACGCAGCCCTCGCTGGAAGCGATTGGTTTGAAGGTGATGCGGGCGGAGACGGCGGAGGATCTGGTCGAGACGGTCGAATCGGCCGCAGCGCTCGCCTACGATTCCGATCAGCAGATCGCGGTGCTGATCGGGCAGCGCCTGATCGGCAAGAAGAAGTGGTGATGCCAATGCAAGCTCAACTCGATCGCCGCGCCGCCGTTGCCGCGCTCCTGAAGAATCGCAAGGACACGCTGGTCGTCTCCGGCCTCGGCTCGCCGACCTATGACCTTCATTCGGTCGGCGACCACGACGGCAATTTCTATCTCTGGGGCGCCATGGGCGGCGCCGCGCTGATCGGGCTTGGCCTCGCGCAAGCCCAGCCGGGAAAACGCGTCCTCGCTTTGACCGGGGATGGCGAGCAATTGATGGGCCTCGGCGGCATCGCCACCATCGGAGTCGCGCGCCCGCGCAATCTCGACATCGTCGTGATCGACAACCAGCATTTTGGCGAGACCGGGATGCAGGCCAGCCACACCGGGCGCGGCGTCGATCTCACCGCAATCGCCGTGGCTTGCGGCTTTGCCGCTGCCGGAACCGTGCGGACGATCGAGGAGGTGCAGCGCCTCGCAACCCAAATCGCCGAGCCGGCCGATGGCCCGCGGCTGCTTGTCATCAAGGTTCTGGCGGAAAATCCACCGCGCTCGCTGCCCTCGCGCGATGCTGTCTTTATCAAGAACCGGTTCCGTGCTCATCTCGGCTTCGCGGCGGCCTGAGCCGGGTTTCTCACCCGGCGACAGTCTGCTGTGAAGCAGCTATCCTGGAGTGAGACCATGAAATTATCCGGCAAGGTCGCCGCCATCACCGGCGCGGCGCGCGGTATCGGCAAGGCTTGCGCAAAGCGATTTCTGGATGACGGCCTCAAGGTCGTCATTTCGGACGTCGATGCCGAGGGTTTGGCCGCGACGGCCGCCGAACTCGCGCGGCCGGATGCCTTGCGCACTGTCGTCGGCAATGTCGCCAAGCGTGTCGATGTCGACCAGCTGGTCGCAACGGCTGCAAGAGAGTTCGGCCGGCTCGACATCATGGTCAACAATGCCGGCGTCGCCCGCAACCGGGACCTCCTGGAGATATCCGAAGAAGAATTCGACGAGATCATCGGCATCAACCTGAAGGGCGCCTTCTTCGGCGTGCAGGCGGCGGCCAAGCAGATGATTGCGCAAGGTAGCGGCGGCGGGGTCATCATCAACATGTCGTCGGTCAATGCACTGCTGGCAATCCCGGCACTTGCGACCTACGCCATGTCCAAGGGCGGCATGAAGCAGCTCACATCAGTGGCCGCCGTCGCGCTCGCGCCGCACAACATTCGCGTCGTCGCGGTCGGGCCGGGCACGATCCTGACCGACATGGTGGCGTCGTCCATCTACACCTCGGAGGATGCCCGCAAAACCGTGATGTCACGCACGCCGGCCGGCCGTGGCGGCGAGCCGAGCGAGGTTGCCTCCGTCGTCGCGTTCCTGGCGAGCGACGATGCGTCCTATATCACGGGGCAGACGATCTATCCGGATGGCGGGCGGTTGATCCTGAACTACACGGTGCCGGTGAAGGAGAAGTAGGACTCGGAAGGTTGTCCCACACTCGCTGTCATCGCCCGGCTTGATGTTTAGACCGGACAGATCACTGACAGGTGTTCGGAGACATAGCTGACACATCAAAATGGGCTGGTCTGGTCGATTC